>DATNPC010000361.1:0-3158 GCA_036703375.1 Allocoleopsis sp. | reverse complement strand
ACTGCCGCCGCCGTGACGGTCGATGGCAAACAGGCGATTTCCGCTTCAGGTTACGCTCTCAAACTGTGGAATTTGGCAACAGGACAGCAACTGCTTACCCTCATCGGTCATAGCTCCTTGGTAACTGCCGTGACCGTGACCGCCGATGGCAAACAGGCAATTTCCGCTTCATGGGACAAGACTCTCAAATTGTGGAATTTGGCAACAGGACAGCAACTGCTTACCCTTAAAGGTCATAGCGACTGGGTAAATGCTGTTGCCCTGACCACCGATGGCAAACAGGCGATTTCCGCTTCAAGAGACAACACCCTCAAACTGTGGGATTTGGCAACAGGGAAGGAACTGCGTATCCTCAAGGGTCATAGCGAAGAGGTAACTGCTGTCGCCGTCACTGCCGATGGCAAAAGGGCAATTTCCGCTTCATCTGACAACACTCTCAAACTGTGGAATCTACAAACAGGAGGGGTCATTGCCAGTTTTACTGTAGACGGTTCGATAAATTGCTGTGCCGTTGCACCGGATGGACTAACCCTTGTGGCTGGCGAAGCATCAGGACGGGTGCTTTTTCTGCGCCTCGAAGGGATAGAGGCATCACCATGAATACTACACCTCGATCGCAAACCCCAATCAATACCGCTTCCTACCCAGCCGAATTTCAACAAATCATTCGCGAAAAAAGCGAGAACTTTGTCGATCGCGCCTTCATCTTCACCACCATCAACGAATTTCTCCACAAATACGATCGCGGTTACTTCACCCTCATCGGCGCACCCGGTAGCGGCAAAAGTGCCATCCTCGCCAAATACGTCACCGAAAATCCCCACGTTATCTATTACAACGCCCAAGTTGAAGGCAAAAATCGCGCTGACCAATTTCTCACCGATATCTGCACCCAATTAATCAACCAATACCCTAATGTAGGGGCAATTCATGAATTGCCTCTACAACCCAACATCACCGAGGGGAGTTGGTTTCTGTCACTGTTACTCCAGAAAATTAGCGACCAACTAGAACCTCATCAACAGCTGATTATTGCCATTGATGCCCTAGATGCAGTCGATCGCAACAGCCAACCCCCAGGCTCAAATCTGTTTTATCTTCCCCGATATCTCCCGGACAAGGTCTATTTCCTCCTCACCCGTAGACCCTTTGCTAAAGAGCGATCGGGTTTGTTGATTGAAACGCCGTCCCAAACTCTCGATTTAGGAGACTACCCCGAACAAAACCGGGAAGACGTGCAGGCGTATATCCGGCAATATTTAACCCCCCTAACCCCCCTTGCTAAGGGGGGAACAAGAATGGAAGAGTCCCTTGCTAAGGGGGGAACAAGAATGGAAGAGTCCCTTGCTAAGGGGGGAACAAGAGTGGAAGAGTCCCTTGCTGCGGAGGGAACAAGAATGGAAGAATCCCTTGCTACGGAGGGAACAAGAATGGAAGAGTCCCTTGCTACGGAGGGAACAAGAATGGAAGAGTCTGACTCTCTTTCTCCCCCCTTAATAAGGGGGGCTGGGGGGGTGCTTAAACCCTGGCTAACCACCCACAATATAAGTGAACAAGAATTCTGCAATCGCTTAACTGCTGAAAGCGAGAACAACTTCATGTACCTGAGCCAGATATTACCTGCCATCGCTCAGGGTTTCTACTCCCAACCCTTCCAGCGCGATCGCATTCCTCCAGGATTAGAGGCATATTACCAAAGCCATTGGCAGCAGATAAAGGGTAACGGTTTGTCTTCTGTCGAGTTAGCCGTGCTGAATATCTTCGTGCAGCAGGAACAACCGATATCCGCACAAGCCATTGCAGACGCGATCGATGAAGATGACTATGAAGTAGAGGAAGCACTAGAGAATTGGATTGAGTTTTTACAGCAACAGCCAATCGACGGAGACATCTGTTACAGGTTCTATCATTCCAGCTTCCAGCATTGGTTAGCTCGGCAATTGAACGTAGGTTAGACCTATTTTCATTTCCTCATCTTGAGTAGAACCAATTCTTGAAGAATTAGGTTTGAGTTTGACACGTTGTCGTTTGACTAATGAAGCAAGCTCCCCTGAAAATAAGCATTGCTGAATGCTCCAGGTTATGATGGCACCTTTTGTCTTCAAAAACCTCTGTGCGATCGGCTATGCCCACTGTTAGAGAACCTAGAGATTGTATGTTCCGCCTTAACCCAGGTAAAAGCTTGGGATTAGTTTTAGTTTCTGCGTTAATTGCTGCACCGGTTGCTGCTCACAATGTTCAGGTATCGGGTACTGTAGCAGCTACTTTTCATATTGAACCGGGTCATAATCCCAAAGCTGGAAAAGCGTCTCAAGCCTGGTTTGCCTTGACCCGGAAAGGAGGACAGCCGATTCCGTTGTCTCAATGTAACTGCCAACTCTCGGTCTACGCTGTACCCCGCACTCGTAATGCCCAACCTCTCCTCAAACCGTCGTTGAGAGCCATTTCTGCCGAACGATATCGGGATATTCCTGGCGCACAGATTGTATTTCCCAAAGCTGGGGCTTACGAGCTGGAGTTAAGCGGAACGGCGAAAAATGGGGGGAATTTCCAACCTTTTACGCTGAAGTATACGGTTAATGTTATTCCTTGACGCGAATTAACAGTCGCCGGAATAAGAAAGTTTTACTATCCGTTCTTCGCCCTTTAAGCCGGAACGGTGAGGGGTTTGCCGTTGTCAGCGGGACTCAACTGGAGGAGGAAGGGAATCGCTTTTTCGACCCAATCTTTGATTGAGGTGTAGCTAGCGGCATCTTCTCCGTAGCAGACTTCCAGCATATCGGTATGAATGATGCCGGGGCTGAGGGGAATTGCGGCCATACCACTGGGGAGTTCTTGAGCAAGCGATCGCGTTAATCCCTCAATTGCCCACTTGGACGCACAGTAGGAGGAAACTTGAGGAGAGGTAGAGCGACCCCAACCAGAACTCAAGTTAACGATAATACCACTTCCTTTTGCGATCGCGGCTGGGACAAAGTGACGGATGACATTTGCCACTCCCTTAATATTGATATCAATTAAACGAGAAAAATCCTCACTGGGAATCTCCCAGAGGGGGGCTAAGTTATTGATGATTGCCGCATTATTAATCAACAAATCGGGTGCCCCATAGTCGTGCAGGAGTCGCTCGGCCCAAGCTTTCACCTGCTCGTCATCCG
>DATNPC010000360.1:0-14305 GCA_036703375.1 Allocoleopsis sp. | reverse complement strand
CGGACAAACGCCCTTCTAGCCTGTTGAATCCCTGCTGGTGATGCCTGGAGCGATCGCTTGACCATAAGGTAAAAAAATAATTTTAAAAAAATGAGTCATTCAAGTTTTCTAAATATTAGGGATTGTATCGCTTTTCTTTTTCTAGAAACCTTCTGTTCGGTTTGAAATATACAAAAATTAAGAGAGCGACTCCAGGCTCATCTTTTCTCGGCTGATTTATAGCAAAAGGCAGAGGGCAGTGGTTCGACAAGCTCACCAACCGGGCAGAAGGTTTATTACTAATACGTGGTTGTTTGGGCTGTTGAATTTGTCCTAACCTTTATGGCAACAGCTATACTAATTGACCGGGATTAAAAGTGCAACAATTAATATGAGCTGATGATGGGCAGCCGAGTCAAGTGAGTGGGGTACAAAGCCCCACCCATCCCGGTAGATTAGGAGCTAGCAGGAATGCGATCGATCTGAGCGTAGCCGCTGAAAATCAACTTTTTCCCTTGGGTTTCTAATCGGTTGAGCCGCATCGTGATGCCATCGAGATCGAATCGCTCCAGATCGACCATCCGATCCAAAATTTGAGCCAATGTCATGCTCAGGGATCGAGAGATGTCTCGTTGAGATTCTGGCACAGTGTCTGCTTCAAACTTCGGGTCACAAAAAACAAGGCGACGCCGCCGCTCAATGGCGATGGTTGCACTCAGGCTAATTGGTACGAGTTCGCCGTTGCTTAGGTCGGCTTTAGCCCAAATCTGCACTCGATTGTTGGGCAATAACTGTAGTTGGACAGCTTCAAAGGAAACCAGTTGTGCGCCAGATACGTCGCTTAAGGCAGGCAGGGAGAGGTTCACCAAACGCTTTTTCACCAGTTCAGCCTGAAAAGCGTGGTTGATGCCTGCTTCGGAAAGGGTGACTTGGGCAACGGCTTGGGTGGGTTGCTTTAAAACCAATTTGCCGCTCAAAACGCCACTGAAGTCAATCGATACGGCGTCGGTTTCAAAAGATAGTTCTTCCGCCCTAAACTCATCACGAATGACAAGCCCACGACCCGTCATTTTGAAGCTATCAATGCTGCCTTGCAAGAGTTTATTGGAAGGATGGCAGCGGACAAAGACTTCGACTAACTCGCTTTGAGTAAATAGGTAGCGAATCGTTTTGCTGGCAACGGTGTTGAGTAAGCGCTCTCCCCAATCGCTGCCAGTGGGATTGATTAAATCAGTAAGGTTGCTAAACATAGAGGTTTTCCTCCACAAAACTTCTTCGGCTCAATAGGGATGCCAGGGAACTAATTGAGGAGGTAATCAAGCCCTGAGGTTATCCGGGTCTTGCCTCGAATTCTTGCCTTGCGAACCAACAATAAAGCGATCGCGAATAGAAAACTCAAATCCCCAACTTCTTTGTTGAAACCTTTATTGTGGGGGATGAATCTGATTGCTGAAGTCGGGGATCTGCCGGAAATCAGTGGCAGTTTTCGGGCGGGAGGTGTTACGCATCTGTTATTCCACTTCTTTCACTACTTGGCACAGTGGAATTTAAACGCTATCAATCATGGCTCTACAACCCCTCGCTATTGGCGTCCTGGCTAGGGTGAGCTATAGCGTCTGAGTCTAGTTTCCACTCCTGCTTCAAAAAATGCAGGTACATCGCTTCCTTAATCATCATCTGCTGATACAGCATGAGCAAAAACTCTTGGGCTTGTTCGCGGGACATGTGCTGTACTTGGTCGGCAAAGCTCCTGATGCTAAATTGTTGCTCTAAAGATAATTCCATGGGCTGATTCATGCGCTGACTCCTATGCTTACTTAGGGCGAAAAGTAGAGGGGGTAATGCTCCCTAGATATCTTGAGAAGACGCTAAATCCCTAGCTATTGTTAGACTGAGCTGACAGCCAATGCACTCAACAGTGTCAAGGCAACGAATAGGATAGCGACTGCCCCCTGCAAGGCATAACGCTGTTGCTGTTTGGGTGAGGGATATTCGGCAGAGTACATAACCGGTTCAATGGCGTAGTTATTGGTGATTCCCTCATCGTCTACTGTGTAGCCAGCGGCGAGAGGCTCATTCAGTAATTGACTGCCATCGCGACGTGTATTGGCTTGGACTTCAGCGGGGATCAGCTCACTGCCATCACTCTGATGTGCTAGTGTTTTGTTCGATTTCTTTCCGGCTTGTAGCTCTCCTTGTGGACTGAAATGCATTTCCAATGGTTCGCTGATATACACTTCAGCCTGCATAAAGAAGCTATCAGCAGTCATACACTCATTGAGGTTGAGGGTTTTCCCTTGGTTATCGGTGTAGCGCATGGGTGTTAGCCCTCGTGTAAAGTTCTATAAACTTATAGTAACAAAATATTTACACAATAAATGAGATCAAGTATATTTTCTAGGTCAGAATAACTAATACCTCAATTCAGTGATCTGTGCCGGAGCAGCCACTTCTCTACTTCCATCGCCCAAAAGACCACGGTACTCAGAGCCAGACTGACGAGTAACTCAACCCTGGATAGGGGAGTGGTTTTAAAGACTCCCTGCAAAAAGGGAACATAGATTACTGCCAATTGCAACCCGAATGTTAGAGCCACGGCTGCCAAGAGCGGCTTGTTAGAAAATAGCCTCATGCGAAACACCGAGTCTCGCTCAGAGCGCATAGTCTCGGCAAGTCCCATCCGGGAGAAAGCAAGAGTGGTGAACACCATCGTCTGCCAACTGACCTGACCATTCGACCGATACCCGTAAGCGATCGCCAATAATACCAGTCCCAGGAGCAGCCCAACCCACAGAATATCTCGACCGACCCCTCGACCAAAGATACTTTCATCAGGATTATAAGGTGGGCGGCGCATGATCTGCCGCTCGGCTGGCTCTAAGCTCAAGGCCAGAGCCAACAGCCCATCACCCAACAGATTAATCCAGAGAATTTGCAGGGGTAGGAGTGGCAGTGGCATTCCTAAAAATGGAGCCACCACAATCACCCAGAGTTCACCACAATTCCCGGTTAAGGTGTACTTGATGAACTTACGGATGTTGTCGTAAATGACTCGCCCTTCTTTGGTTGCAGCAACGATGGTGGCGAAGTTGTCGTCCAAGAGAACCATATCCGCTGCCTCTTTCGCGACATCAGTGCCAGTTATGCCCATTGCCACACCAATATCAGCTTTTTTCAATGCCGGTGCATCGTTCACGCCATCACCAGTCATGGCAACGATATGTCCTCGATGTTGCAACGCCTGGACAATGTCCAGCTTGTGCTGGGGTGAAACCCTGGCATAGACGGATACATCTTCGACAAGGTTTTCCAACTCTGCGCCAGAAAGTTGAGCCAGCTCCTGACCCGTTAGAATGCGATCGTTGGTAGCGATCCCCAATTCACGAGCGATATGTTGAGCCGTCAGAGGTTGATCGCCTGTAATCATGACAGGGCGAATGCCAGCGTTTCTGCAAGTCAGCACCGCCTCTTTGACTTCAGGGCGTGCCGGATCGACCATGCCGACTAGACCGACAAAAGTCAGGTTCTGCTCCAACTTATCCGTCACCTCGCCAACTGGACACGATTCTAGGGGTTTAAAAGCGACACCTAGTACACGCATCCCCTCTTGTGCTAGTTCGTTATTGGCATCAATAATTCTTTGGCGCGAATCCTCGCTCAGTGGCTCCGTTTGCCCATCCACCCAAACATGACTGGAAATAGTCAGCAGACTCTTCATTCCCCCTTTGGTGAAGGCAACGCAGGGTGAGTTTCCTGGCAATCGCAACCAGGACTCAAGCGGCTCCAGTTCGCCTGGAATAGAGACGGTGGCAGATGAAATTTCGTGGACGGTGGTCATTCGCTTGCGCTCTGCGTCAAAAGGCACTTCAGCTACACGAGGAAAGGCTCGATCTAAATTAGCTTTCCAAAGTCCCTGGTGTGCAGCCGCCACAACCAAAGCCCCCTCGGTGGGATCTCCCATCGCGTGGAAGTGTTCTGACTCTTCTCGATCGCGCTCCAGTGAAGCATCGTTGCATAGTGCCGCTCCAGCTAGGAGCAACGCTAGCGTCGGTTGCTCCCGCAGTAGGGAAGATTGTGCAACGCTCGCTTCCAGTACAGGTGTGGTGCGGCGTAGGGGGGTGGTTAAATCGACCCGATGACCGGCTACATCTAGAAAGGTGACGGTCATGCGGTTTTCTGTGAGTGTACCCGTCTTATCCGAGCAGATTACCGTGACTGAGCCTAATGTCTCGACAGCAGGCAGCCGACGAATCAAGGCGTGCTTTTTGAGCATCCGCTGTGCCCCCAGAGCTAATGCGATCGTCACAATTGCAGGTAATCCTTCAGGCACGGCGGCTACGGCTAAACTCACGGCGGTGAGGAACATAAATTTTACCTCCTCTCCCCGTAGCAGACCCAGAATGAAGATTGCAATCACGATCGCCAAAGTTGCGATCCCCAGGTTCCATCCCAGTTTGTCTAAGCGCTGCTGGAGTCGGGTTGGTTTTCGGCTTACTGTTTGAATCGCCGTTGCAATGTGACCTAATTCTGTATTAATTCCTGTCTCAGTCACTACCGCTAGACCACGCCCATAGGTAATTACCGTTCCCATGTAAGCCATATTGTGTTGATCGGCTAGGGGGATGTCGGCTTGTCCCAGAACGTGGGCGTTTTTGTCTGTAGACTCCGATTCCCCGGTGAGAGAGGATTCCTGTATCCGCAGGTTTGAACTCTCCAGCATTCGGCAGTCTGCTGGCACCAGGTTTCCGGTTTCCAGTAGCACCACATCACCAGGTACGAGTTGGTTACCTGGGATTTCCTCTACGGTGCGATCGCGACGAACTTTAACTGTGGGTACGGCTAGCTTTTTGAGGGCTGCGATCGCCTTTTGGGCCTGATATTCCTGTTTGACCCCCAAGAACGCATTGAACGCAACAATGGCAAGAATGGCAACGGCATCTTTGTAGTCACCCAAAACAACCGAGAGCAGGGCTGCAATAATCAAAATCACTACCATCGGGGATGTTAGCTGCTGCCACAAAATCTGCCAGGGAGTCTCACCCCTCTGCTCGATTAACTCATTAAGTCCGTAGTGCTCTAGGCGGTGGGTTGCTTCGTCTCGGCTCAGACCGCGATCGGCATCAGTATTCAGTTGCCTTAACACTTCTACTGAGTCCAGCTTGTACCAGTTGCTCATAAGGAAACCTCCAAAGGGTGAATTTAGCTCCCTCCCCTTGGTAAGGGGAGGGCTGGGGAGGGGTAAAAAGCTTGGTGCAAGATCTGATTGAAGAAAAAAGGGTTACTTTTAGATTCGTTTCCCTCAATATCTGCTGAAGTAAGTAAACCTAATAATCAGTAAAAATTAGATTTTATCCTTGAACTGAAACTTGGGAATTCAGCTTAACAACTTTTTTGGCTAAGCCTAAAGTACTTAAAACTTGAATCGCCCACCAAGTTACATCAATTTCCCACCAACGCACTCCAGCTTTTGCTACGTTGGGATGAGCATGGTGGTTATTATGCCAACCTTCTCCATACGTTAAGAGCGCTGCCCACCAAAGGTTACGAGAGCCATCATTAACTGAGAAATTACGATACCCTCGCAGGTGAGCTGCCGAGTTAATCAACCAGGTGCTATGCCAGAGCAATACTGACCTTAAGAACATCCCATAGATGACAAACGACCATCCTCCTAACCCATACAACAGCAGTCCGAAGGGAATTTGTAGGAGCAAGAAGTTGCGATTCAACCAACGGTAATAAGGGTCACGGTCTAGGTCAGGTGCAAATCTTTTATAATGCTCGTAGTTGAAAAATTCTTCGCGTGTGTAAAACAGCCACAGCATATGGCTCCACCAAAAACCCCGCGAAGCCGAGTAAGGGTCTTTGTCTGCATCCTCGGTATGGACGTGATGCATCCGGTGTGCGGCAACCCAGAAAATGGGTCCTCCTTGAAGGGCGAGGGCACCGATAGTGGTAATCATGTATTCCAACCACTTGGGCACCTGAAGACTACGGTGAGTTAAAAGTCGGTGATACCCTAAACAGATACCAATGCTGCCAAATAACCAGTGAAGAACTATCATGACTCCCAAAGCTGACCAAGAAAAAAACCAGGGAGATAACAGAGCTAGGGCGTGAACTGCACCCATAAAGGTAACAGTTAGCCAACTGATAGCAAGGTGATGCTTGCCTTCAGGAATAGTTGATTGTGTTGTCATAAATTTTTCCTAAAAATGATGTGAATAAATCAGTGTTAAAAAGCTGTATATTTACCTGATGAGCGATTAGCGATCGCTTAATTCCGCTCAGCTATAGCTCCAGCCTCACTGAGTTTGGCTAGTGAATCGACATCGAAGTCGTTCAAAGCTTTGCACAAATTTTCAAATTGCTTGTATTTCTCCAAGCTGTAGTTTCCCTCATCAAGGTGTAATACCTGACAGAACTGCTTGTAATCAGTTTTCCAGTGAAAAGTATTGAGAGATTGAACAAAGGCTTTGATTGCAAGCATTTAAGATATCCCCGCTCCATAAGTGTAAATAATATATATTTTTGGCAATTTATCGATCGTGCTCCTTTGTTGAATGTAGCCACACTAAAGGGTTTAATAAAATACCTTTTATTTCTTAGTTATTACCTTAGACTTACTGTGAATTGATAATTTTGAGTAAAAAGCAAAATCAATGAATCATTAAAGTAATTACGATATCTTTATTACACAAGTTTTAACCAAAAAAACCATTAATCCTTAGATAGATATATACCTAAAAATCAAGATAAGCTTTAAATATTTATCAACTGATATAGAAGCAGAGAATTTTTCAGGAGAATCATTAAAAACAGAATTGAAAAAAGTCATATTGATAATTCCTTTAAAAAAGGAAATTTGTTTTCACTAATCGAATAATTCCTAAGGGAGATTGTTGCTTAGGGATGCGACATCCCGAAGGGGAAAGCAGTCACAGAACTTTATCAGATAAGTGTTTCGTCTCTACTAAATCTTTGTCACCGCGAAAGTCGTCAATCGCCACAGTGAACGTCGTTCATCCACCACAACTTTCTACCTAAATCGTTCGAGAGACGGTACAAGACTTGTTTGTGTAGGAACAGCTAGTCTCAACCCAGTACCGCGAAAGTCACCAAATTACCACCTGGGGAACGCGATAAAACTTTAGTTACCGGATAGTCCGGGGCAAGTCAGACAGAACCTGCCTTAAGGCTCAATGCCCTCTAATCTTGCTGGTGAGCGCCACTACGAGAGAGAAACCGAAGTCCGCGCTCCAGAGAAGACGGAGTTGCGGATTTGGTATAAAGAGGGCGCTGTACTTCTGTAACTCGATCAAATCTTCAGAGCTTTGCTGATGCTTGGTTTTTGCTTACCTGCGCCTCCAATGCGGCAGCGACTTGAACTCTTAGGTACGTCATCGTACTCACCCTTAATCCTAACACTTCTGTACGTCAAGGTACAAAGTTTGTTAGAATAGTTGTGTAAGCAACTAGCCGTAGAGCTTGTTCTTTAGAAATTTCACCTTTTGACATCGGAAACGGAACCTTTAAACCGCGCCTTGTGCCGCCAGTTGTCTTTTTTAAACACAACCGGCTCAAGGAGTGTCTTGATGTCCCTGTCCACCCCCCCCCGGATGCCGGTGGAAAACCGGCTTTTAGCGGCTATACCCAGCGAGTCCAAAGCACGCCTAGAACCCAACTTGGAAAGGGTTTCGCTAGCTTTCAGGGAAGTTCTCTACGAGTCCAGAGAACTCATCGAGTACGTCTACTTCCCCATTAATGGCGTAATTTCTCTGCTCACCATTGTGGAAGAGTGCACCCTAGCCGAAGTGGGTCTGGTAGGAAATGAAGGTATGGTTGGTGTCTCCGTTTTCTTGGGAATTGAGGCAACACCCTTCAAGGCAATTGTGCAGGTTCCTGGAGAAGCCATGAGGATGAAGGCGGATGTATTCAAAGCCTTGGTCAACCCAGATAGTCCCCTTTACAGCCTGCTGCTGCGCTACACGCACGCGCTGATGTTCCAGATTTCGCAATCGGCTGCCTGCAACCCTCACCACTCAGTGAAAGAGCGCTGCTGCCGTTGGCTGCTGATGACGCGCGATCGCGTTCACTCAGATCAGTTTCCGCTCACCCATGAGTTCCTCTCCCAAATGCTGGGGGTGCGCCGTGCCAGTATCACGGTGGTAGCTGGGATGCTTCAAAAGGCGGGCTTAATTCGCTACAGTAGAGGTCAAATGACTATCAAAGATCGTCAGGGTCTCGAAGCGCTTAGCTGCGAGTGCTATCGATTTGTCAAAGAGGAGGAAGACCGGCTAACGAAATGACCCTTGAAGATTGCTTGCTGTCCTTTCATGAAGAGAGAAGTAACCTATTTAGAGGGTGAAAGAACAACTTATTTTTTATACGAATAACTTCTAACTCTTTTAACGATGAAATTTTGGTTTAGATTTTATCCGTCAATTTTCATACTATATATTTTCAGGAAAAAAGCAGATGTCTGAGACTCCCAATTTCGAGAATATTTTGGAAACAATCATCCGAGAATCGGAAGAATCTTTGGAAAAAGCCTATCAAGCTGCCCTTATAGGATTCAATCAAACTATAAGTGTATTAACAGAATCACCAGATTCTCACATGATAAAAATCAAAGAAGTAACGAAGCAAAACCAGATCCAAACTATAGGAGTGCTCAAAGAAGCTGAACTAAAAAACCTTCAAAAATGGAAATCAATTGTACAGGAAATCGGGAAACGGAGAGAAGATATAATAAACACAAACTCTAAAAAACTTGATGAATTAGTAGACTATATAGAGAAGAAAGAAGAGCAGAAACAAAAGGAATTGTTGGAAGTCATCAACCAATCAAGCCTTATGGATCTCATCCCTCCTCAAGAGAAACAACCCTAGACCGTCGCGGCGGAAGTTTCCCACCAGTTCCTCTAGCAGAGGAGGCAGGGGAAGTAGGAGAAACAGGGGGAAAATTTTTACTGGTGGGTTATTTCTGCCAAGCTAGTCTAGTCTATTTTTCTCTGCTGATTGCCTTATTGATGAGGTATATCCCGTTTTCGTAAATTCATAGTGTGAGCATCTTGCTCACGTACACTCACAAGCGAGAGGTAAATTTAGGTAACTTGACGATAAAGCTTGTCCCCTTGCCCTCCTCACTTTCAACTTCAATCGTCCCTTGATGCGCTTCAGTAATACTCTTTGCCAAAAATAATCCTAATCCCCATCCCGTTTGCTCCTGTGCAGAGGTGGTTCGACGAAATTGTTGAAATAGGATTGATTGAGCGTCTGGGGCAATCGGATTGCCTTCATTATGAATGGTAAGGCTGATCTGCGTTTCAGTTTGCTGGAGCGTGAGTGTAATCGGCGTCCTAGGAGCACCATATTTCACAGCGTTAATGGTTAAGTTTTCAATCACCCGCCGTATTTCTTTTCGGCTACAATAGCTCCTGATATCAGAATCAGAGACCACAACAAACCGCTCTCCATAAGTGAAGCTCAAATCCTCCACTACGTCATGGACTAGCCTGTCTAAATAGCATTCTTCAAATTCAAGCTTTAAGCCCTGTCCTGCCCGCAGCCGACTCGCATCAAGCAGATTTTGAATCATCGAATCTAGCCGATCGATCGAACTGATCATCCTCGCTGCCACATCAATGTGGGTATCTCCTCGTTCAAACCGACGCCGAATCAGTTGAGTTCCCATTTTTATGACATTAATAGGACCTCTGAGATCGTGAGTTAGCGTCACTATAAATAGCTCTTGAATATCTCGCAGCGTTTTTGAGAATTGAGTGGCAGCGTCATTAACGGCTTGCTCAATAGAGTCGATAATAATGTCTCGTTCCCTCACTCCTAAAGGCGCTTCTTCCTCTAAAACCTGAAAGATGACTTGACGGAGGATCTGGTACTCGAAAATGAGTTGAGTTATGGAGTAGTCAGCATAGCCCGCCCGTTCATGCCCATGCTGCTTGCCAATTCGAGTGCTTTCTACTTCGTCGGACGCGATTCGGGCCGCTGTCCTGACAATCCTGTTTGAGAGTTCATCTACCAGTTGGTCTAAGTACTGAGGTAGGGAATCTTGCAAGACAAGAGAATCGTGATGCATTGATGCACTGACTTCCTTACGCGCCCGCTCCTCCCACATTTGCATAATTCTTTCAGCATTTTGCTTAAGACGGTCAGAAGCGTCGTTAGACATAGATTGCAACAGTACCAAAACCAGGAAAGAGTCAGATGTAAGTTACGTGAGATTGCAATCAATATATTGATTCAATTGCTACTCACAAATCGGCTTAAAGTTTTCCATATCTGGCGTAGACCTGTTGAGGGGTCGCTGGCGTTACGTTGTAGTAGTCTTCGCTCCCGTTGCTCTCGCTAGTAGGGGCTTGGTACCCACAGACAAACTCGGCTGTGCCGTCACAAAAGATATAAGCTCCACTGTAGTGACCATCTTTATCAGGATTTCCAAATGTTTCTTTGACGATTTTGATTTTGGTTTTCTTGCTCATTGAAATCTCCTTGTGCCTATCGGTTTAAAAGTTGGCTTGTTTCTTTTTTCCCCTTGCTGCGGTTTCCCCTTGCTGCGGAGCAACAACTCGACAGCTCTTGAGAGGGAAAAAGTCTTCAATAGTAATTTACAAATTATGATATTTTTTGACTTCCGGTTCACATCTCCTCTAGCACAGACAAATCAGCACGGGGAGTGAAAGTCTCGCTGTACAACAACTGTTCGTAGAGTTCGCGTTCCTGACTGCTGGGATGGCTGGGAACCACAATTTGGATCTCAATCACCATGTCGCCACATCTGCCGTTGCTGTTGGGATACCCAAGACGTGCAAGGCGTAGCCGTTGACCGGATATTACTCCCGGCGGCAGACTCATCTTCACCCTACCATTGAGGGTTGGCACTTCTACTGCTCCTCCTAACACTGCCTCACTGGGAGTAATTGGTAGTTGGCAGTGAATATCAGTTCCTACTAACTTCCAGAAAGGATGAGGTTCTACTGTAATTTCCAGGTACAGGTCACCACCGTCTAAACCTAGACCTTTGAAGTAGACGCGCTGGTCAGTTACCATCGCAGTAGGCAGTTCGACTTCAAGCGATCGCCCATCTGACAAACGAATCCGCGCATACCCTCCCACGTAGGCTTTAGATAGAGAAATTGTCAGCCGAGCTTCCATATCTCGCTGATGGGCACGAGAAGCAACTGTGTAGCTGGTCTTCGTCGTACCGGGGCGGAAGCGATCGTGTGGATTTGAAACAGGCGCTGTTAGACCACTGCCTCTTTTTATACTACGACCGAGTCCCAGGAATTGCTCAAAAAAGTTATTAAAGTACGGTAACGGACTGAAATCGACTGCATCTGTTGAGATGCGACCATCACCGTCAAAATTCTCCCGACGTTTCTGTTGACTAGGCAGTTGCCCACTTCGCCTTTCCTGGGATTCGCTGGGGTTCGAGTAGTGACCGAATTGGTCATAGTGCGCCCGACTTTTTGGGTTAGAGAGGACTTGATAAGCCTGACCGATTTCCTTGAATTTCTCTTCAGCCGCTTTGTTGCTCGGATTTAAATCCGGGTGATACTGCCGCGCTAGTCTCCGATAAACTTTCTTAATCTCGTCAATAGAAGTATCTTTTTGTACTCCCAAAAGTTCGTAGTAGCCCAGCAAGTTTTGCATAGTTATTTACCAGTGGTTATACCCTTTTGCTAGTTGCTTTCCTAGAAAAGCTATCTGGAGTTATGGGCATTCTCCAGACACCTACCTTGCACAAACAAAACCAGCATGGACCAACACTTAAATTCAGGAGACAATTTCCATCTAGTTAAAAACGTGCCAATGCTTACATATATAGGCTTTCAGTGTGAGATTGTTCTGTGCCGAGTCAAGTAGAAGAGTATTTTTATAGCTTCTAGCTACTCAACTGTTCTAGTGCATCTTAAGGCTAACACAAAAACAAAATTTTCCTATCTTATCAAAAATAAAAAAATATCGTCAAGCAGTAGTGCTAGACTGAAACTATTGTTCACTCCGGGTACTCGTATCAGATAACTGCTCACTGAAAAGGTGACATTCCTGTAGCCACCTTTACGATAAGCATTACGCGCTCGGCTGGTTAACCAGCAATGCTACAGGAAAGTGTTGCAGAATCTGCGCGATCGCAATTTTGCCACTTCCCGCAATCGTCTCTTGTGTAATCGCATTTTGCCAAGTAGATGTCGAACCTTGAGGTAGCTGTAACTGAGTATCGCCCCACACCTGCTCGCCAAGAGGATACTCTCCGGGTTGAACCAGCTTAGTAAAGAATCGAGGAGCAATCGCGATTACGCTACGCGTACCGGCAGAGCCGATCGCGATCTTATCCTCAAAGCGTCTCGCAAACGCCACAACATGTTCCTGGAACGTCCCAGTAACCTCTAGAGGCTGGTAATCGCCTTTCAGGAATACATCCAAATACTCCTTTCTCGCCTGAAGAACTCGGTGAGTTAGAAACAGCTTAATCCGACCATCTTCCTTGGTAGACAATAACTCATCCACGAGCTTTAAGCGATCGCTCTGAACTTGCTCCTTAATATCCTTTAACAACGCCATGCGCTGTTCGTAATCTACCGGACGACGGTTATCTGGGTCTACCATACTTAAATCCCATAACTCCGTTCCCTGATACGTATCGGGTACACCAGGCGCTGTATATTTCAGCAAGGCTTGCGAAAGCGAGTTAAAGATTCCATAATCAGCTACCCGCTTCTGGAACGGCAGAAACTCCTGCATGAATTCATTCGATTCAGAAGGCTCTAAAACGCGCTCGACAAAGGCGAGAAATTCCTCTTCATAATCACTATCAGGACGCAGCCAAGCCGTATGCAGCTTCGCTTCTCGGACGGACTTAAGCATATAGTCTTTAACCCGTCCAACAAACGAAGCATGCTCGCGTTCATCAAACGGATAAGAACCCACTAAAGTTTGATAAAAGAAGTATTCATCATTGGGAACGGGAACGGCTTTCCCTCTCACTTCGTTTTTCTTAGAGCGATTGAGGTGAATCCAAGTTATCACCTGTTGTTCCCATTCCTCCGGAATTTCTGAAAGTACGTTCAATCTGGCGCGGACATCCTCACCTCGTTTCGTGTCATGAGTTGCCGTTGCATTCATCTTGTGAGACCAAGCCGTACTTTGTTGTTGATTGACCTGATGAAATTCGTCGAGGGTAATGCCAAATTTTCCCGGATTGCCTCCCACTTCATTCAAGGCGAGAAGTCGGTTATACACATAAAATAGCGTATCTTCTATACCTTTGGCCATCAAAGGTCCGCTTAACTGCTGGAACCTCATCACGAAGTGAAGCCGTAAAGCTTTTTGTTCTTCTGTTAACCCCTCTTCCCATTCAAGTAAGAGTAATTTCTCAATATAGTTGAGTTCGTTCAAAAGAAGTGGAATCCGCCCTCTAGCCTCTTCAATCGCTTCTTTGATGTAAATGCGATCGTCTTCACTAATTCCATCACCATTGACATAGGTGCGATAAACTGGGAAAAGGCACAGAACTTCTGAAAGTGTTCTTTTCAAACCATTCATGGTAAAGTCGATTCCCACTCGGGATTGACCCGCTATTTTTTTCAGAATATGAGCTAAATTATCGACATCTCCGGCTAAGTTTTTCTCAACGATTAGCTGTTTCTTATCAAAAAACAGCTGTTCGTAATCGCTTTGAGAGCTACTCAGTTGAGTGTAAATCTCAGTAAAGTGTTTCTCGCTCTCAGTTCGGCAGAAAACTCCATTGACGTAGTTCAAGAAATCGTAACCACTTGTCCCCTGAACCGGCCATGCTCTGGGTAAATCTTCTTTAAGTTCTAAAATCTTTTCTACAGTAATGTAGACATCTCCTGTTTTTTCCCTGAGCCGCTTGAGATATTCTGTTGGGTCATACAGTCCATCAATGTGGTCTATACGTAAGCCAGTTACTTTTCCTTCTTCTACCAACTGACTAACTAGACTGTGCGTTTTGTTAAAAACTTTGATTTCCTGCACTCGCATTGAAATCAGTTCATTGACCGTAAAAAATCGGCGATAATTGATTTCTTCTGCACCGACTTTCCAGAACGATAAGCGGTAAAATTGCTCGTTCAACAAACTATCTAGAAGATTAAAGCTTTCAGGATTTCCTTTTTCTCCATTAAAAAGTTTGACATTGCTATCAATAAATTCTTGGATTTCAGGATTTTGAGTATAGAGTTCCCACAAAAGGACTTTGACGAAGGCTATCTGATCGTATCGTTCCTTACCCTTGGTTTCGTGAGGTATGCTTTTAATCAGATGCAAAATACCCAGTAACTTG
>DATNPC010000359.1:0-4393 GCA_036703375.1 Allocoleopsis sp. | reverse complement strand
CGACTGGCGACAGCAGCCAAGGCATCTGCTCGAATTCAGGGAAAGTAACTCGTTTGGGATCGACGAGGGCAATTTTGAGCTGTTCGGGAGAATGACGGTATAAAAGGGAGAGGAGAAGCGATCGCAAAAATTCACTTTTGCCGCTACCTGTTGTACCCCCTACCAAAAAATGACAAGTATTTGGATCGGATAAGTCAGCCTCTACTAATTTCCCATCCAAATTGACCCCAATTGCAATTTTGACGGGAGTATCTGAAGGCGTTGCTTGAGGCTGAATATAAGCCTCAAACCCAGCAACTTGACGATCCGGACGAGGTAAATCAACACTGACATACCCAGCTTGAGGTGAAATCAGAGGAGGATTAGCTATCCCCAACTGTACCTGTAAATCAGCAGACAATTTCAGCAAAGAATTCACTTTTACCCCAAGATTCGGTTTAAGTTTTACCCGTATAAATGCGGGCCCAACTGCTGCACCGAGGTAATCAACATCAATTTTGAAAGATTGGAGGGTAGTCACTAAGTCTTTACCAATAGCATCAGCATCGGGCTGTTGCTTGTTATCTATTGTGGGGTGGGCATCTTGCCCTTCCTCTGAAAGTGGCAGGCGAGACGCCTGCCCCACAAGAGGTTCTACATCTGTAGATTGTGGAGGTTGAGAAATGACTGGAGAAGTGATGGCTGTGGATACAATTGCTTCACCCACAGCAACATCAAAATAGGTTTGGCACTTTTTCCGCTGAGGGCAAATATCACACAGCAAGTCTGGATGGGGTGTGGGTGGCGGTGGATTGGGTTGAGGTGGTTCCCAGTCAACCCATTGGCGCATTTGTAGCAATTTCTGGGGAATTAGCTGATGAACGGTGTTTTTGAGTTCATCCCAGGTGAAGCTAATCTCGTCCCAGTTGGGCAAAACACTATAAACCGCTGAATCTATCGGCACTCCCAGCTTTTCTCGTAGCATGTAGCTGTAGAGGGCAACTTGAGCGAGTTGGGCTGACTTGTCAGGCGACTGATAGGTTTTATATTCCACCACACAGAGGCGGTGGTTTTCAAAATCATAAACCACACTATCAAATCTTCCCTGCACTAGTTGCTGCGTACCATCGGGCAGTTGGAAGTGATGCTTAACGGTAGGTTTGAGGGCGATTAACGTTTTGCCTATTACATCAGATGCACTGCAATAGCGGCGATTTCGCACCAGTAATTCAGCCCAACGTCGGATGAGTCCTTTTAATCCTTCCCAAAGTTGATAAAGTGCGGTTGCTTTCCCTGGATCGGTTTTAACCGTTGCTTGTAGATGGGGGAAAAAGGATAATTCATAGAAGAGTTGTTGTAGCTGTTGAGCGATCGCTTCTACATTGAGCTGATCGGCTTCTGGCTCAAACAACGCTTGGAACCTTAGTTCCTGTTTAGCGATAAATGCAAAATGGTCAGCTAATTGATGAAATTGAGTACCGATTTTAGGAGGATTGCCAGGTGGTAAAAACATCATCTTTCCACCTAAGCGATGTCCTAAATAAAACAAGCGCGGACACTCAAAGGCAACTCGGACTTTGGTAACGCTGAAGGAAGCAGGTTCAGGTTTCTGACTTGGCTGCTTTGAGTCGCTTGCTTGTGTATTAAATATTTTACTCACAGCATCAGGCTGAATTCTTTCTAATAAACGGCGATGCACTTGAGCCAAATAGACTGTATCCATCTTGGCATACTTGAGCTGTTTGTCGGTAAGAGGTCGCTGTCCCCAGTCACTTTGCTGTTCCCCTTTATCCACTTCGGAGAAGTTGCAAAGTTCTACGGCTAAAGTTTTCAGTTGCTTGTTCGATACATTCAAGCGATCGAAACGGTGTTTTTTGGTCAATTTGTTGACCATTTTAAAGGTACAGGTGACGTTTCGAGCTTGATGCTTTCCAAGGAACTTGAGATCGAAATTGGCATTATGAAAGACTTTTTCAATCTCTGGATTAGCCATGATTTGGTTCACGAAAGATACTACCAAGCTAGGCTTATCCAATACATCCAGAATGTAAGCAGCATCACCCGTTAAGTCCTTAGGGTCAGCCAACACCTGAATCAGAGATAGTCTTGGGTTGGGAGTCTGCCAGTCAGCAACTTCTGTATCTAGCCAGAGGGTTTTTGCAGAAGCAATTTGGTTAATGAATACCTGGATATCTGCGGTTTGTGTTAGGTAGGACATTGGCTAAGATGGCCTAATTATTTTTCCAGTAAACTTCAGACTATTGACAGTATTAGCTAGCTTTCGGCACTAAACAGACTAACTGTGCCTTTGGTTTTGCACGATGGTCAAGAATTTGAATTTTATTTTCCTGACACAGTTGGTCAATTAGTTGATCAATTTGGAATTCATCAACATCAGGAAACTGGCTGCTAGCATTTTGAATTAACGTTTGTCTTCCCAGGAATTGCTGCGTTATGACGAAGTTTAATAAGAAGTCTTTGACAGGCTCAAGAGGTGGAGGTTTAATAATACCACCTGGTACAATCTTCAAATCTTGTAATAAAGGACAATCATGCAAAACTTTAGATTCACGGATAAGGGCTTGTAAATTCTTCAAGCCAATAGTTTCACCTCTAATAACAAAGTCTCCCTCACGCGCATCTTTAACCAAGTCGTAGTAGGTGACTAGATATTGAACAGAGAGTGGGTTGGGAATGATTCGACTATGAGGAGAGCCTGTAAAGATTTTCGTATACAGTTTATAACCCTTATTATTGGGGTTACCCATCACTTCTGCGCGAATCAAGTACAAAGTTTGACACAACTTTTGCTCAATTGCCTTCCGGCAAGCTTCCATTACATGGAAAACTGTCCCCATATTTTGGTCTTCTGTCCAAACAACTCCTATTCGCTCTGACTTGCCAGATACTTTATAGCTAAGGGAATAACTAGCAAACTTTGTTCCGGTCAGGAGTGGAGTTTTTATTTCTTCTGCTTGCAACGCAGTTAATACTTCTTGTAGCATCTGAATTAATTCCGGTGAGGATTCCTGTCGAACTTTAGTAATCCTCTGCTGAACTTTATTCAAATCCTCAATCCATTTCAATCTAAAGTTAGCTAGCAGCTCTTCGCGATCGCTTTTATCCCTTTCATTCCTATTGCCAGGTTGGAATACTCCTTGTTTACCTCCAACAAGCCATTTTTTATACTCCTGAATTACATCTCGACCAAACATTAGTGCTTCTCTAGGATTCGTTTTACCCCGCTTAAATTCCTCTGTCAAGAATTGCTGGGTTATAGGATAAATGGGAGTATCGGGTTTGGGATTCGCTTGACGATGCATTGGGACGAGGCGAGTTGCTAGAAGTGATTCTGCATCCTTCAGGCTAATAGGTTTGAGAGTAGCTTCTGTATCAATCCGGGCTTTGTGAGACTGGTCAATACGGCTCTCATTCTGTCTCCAGGTATCAGTAGTGATGCTAATAATGACTAAAAAGTTATCATTTTCATCATGAATTTTAGTTTTAACGCTGAATAAAGTTTGCAAATCAGGAGAGCCATTAGGCAAACGGGCAATACTCTCTAGCTGGTCGAAGCACAATACAATTGGTTGGGTTTCGGCAGAAATTCTACCAAAGTTTGCTAAGGTTTCACTCGCTGCTTCTTCTGTATCGATAGAGCCTTTAACTCCCAGTTCCTTTAGAGACTCTTCACCTAAATCATCTCCTTGTAACCATTGGCATGCTGATGTGTACAATTTTGGATCAGTAAGGTCATGCAGTACTCCAAAAAAGTTATCTGCATTGTAGATGCCTGCTTGCTGGTAAGTTTTTTTGAGGTGATTGATAAAATGTTTCCGATCGCTTGTGAACAACTCCCAAAAGTTATCCTTCAGGACTCTCACTCCTAAGCTGTGTTTTGTGAAAGCAGATAGACTCTTGAGCCAAAGCATTAACTGAGAATCCTTCTGTCCATCGGGAACTTGTATCATACTATCTACGGTGTAGCGCAAGATATGCCGCCAGATGCGATCGCTCTGAGGAAATGGCTTGATGTAGACAAAAAATGCTTTATGATTGAGCTTCTTCTTGAGCCGTCCCAATAGATAAGTTTTACCAGAACCCGGATCGCCTTGAAGCATCACAGTGCGAGTGCCATGATCTTGGACAACTCGATCGAGGGTTTCTTCTATAGTAGCGATCGCGTCTTGATGAATCGATTCGACTACAGGTTCTGGCTGTTTTTGCGGCTGCCAAAAGTTAACAGAGCGGTAGTTATCAAAAGGGTTGGTACTTTTGAGAATGATGTTATCGATGGATGCCATGCTGCTGATATGTTGGTTGAACTGATTTTTTGAGATTGCTAAGAATTGAGATGCTAATTTTTACTTCGCTGTAACCTTAATAAAAAACAGTGGACTACCTGAACGCTGCT
>DATNPC010000358.1:0-9784 GCA_036703375.1 Allocoleopsis sp. | reverse complement strand
CTATCAATCGTTATTTTCTCAAATAAGCTGACGCTTTGCCCACAACCAATTCCGATAGATAACTTGTAACTACTATCAATGTTTGCTTGTGCAAGTTGGTTCCAGCCTTTATATATAAGTTGTTCCTCATCCTCTGAATGCCTGAAACTAAAGGTTTCAATATTAACCCATGCATTTATTAATGAGTAATGCGTTGAGATACTTTTGAATTTTACTTCAAAGTCAGAATAAAAATGAACTCCTGAAAAAATTAAATTTACGCAATAAAGAGAAACTTCAACTCCTCCATGCCTTTTTTTCTTCTCTTTCAAAAAGCAATTGTATAAAGTTACTTCCCCTTCAAGTGTAGAACCCAGAATGAGTAAAGGTTCATCCAAAGTGTGAAAATCTATCAGGGTACTGAAATCGCCTATCAATTCTAAATCACCACCTTCAGAGAGAGTGAAACTGCAAATCCCAGCTAATTTTTCATCAGGATTGTTAGGCAGCCACCAAAACCCTTTATAGTCAAACCTTTCCATCACTTCCATCCGAATAAGGGCTGTTAGCTAAATCTCTAGGCAACGCTGATTATAACTTTTCTCATTCGGCTCGTAACCTTGCTAGTACAGCCCCATTGAAGATCTCAAAGTGTCTCAATCCTGAAAATTAGGAAATAGCCTTCAAGTGCTGCCTCAACCGAGATATAAAGCTGTCTAACTCTTAATCAGAAAGACTTTGGCTGTCTAACTATTCGATTCGGGTGATTAGGCGGCAAGAACAGGGGGTGATCGCTCCACTTGACTCGTCAGGGTGCGGTTGGCGTTTTGGAGCGATCGCCCCACCTCTAGAGCACCGATCATGTAACAGAGATTTAACAATTCCGAGGCTGGGGAAATGCCTGAAGCCCTTGATTTTCCGTTTGCCCTCCCTGCTTCCAACCCATCTTAAGGATGCTGGTTTTTGTTTTAGGTCTGGTTATATTGAAAATTCTCGGCAAAATTTTTTTCAAACCCTTATCCAATAAGGGTTTCGTTAGGGTTAAACGATATAACAAAACCCTCCTAGTTCTGCCATAAAACCCTCCTAGTTCTGCCATAAACTTTTTTAAGACCCCTTACAGGACAAGAGTTTCAGCGTTTATAACAAGCCTGATCAAAGATCAATAGATCCGTTGCAAAACACGAGTTCTGCGGAACTGCAATTATTGAAGTCGCCTTTCTCCACAAAACAGCGACTGTGAATCAAATTCAAGACGTGCATCTCGTCCCCGCCAAAGCGCGAACACTTCATCTAGACCACCGCTCAATGCAGCCGATAGCACCTTCTGACCTATCCAGTGGGAGGTCGCTGTTCGATTTTGTCCAATCGCAGCGGAGGGCAGGCTGATGACTTTCCGAGGAGGATTCAGAAGCCTCAAGCGCAACTGCCCGATTTGTGCTGGAGTGCGCTCCGATTGCCGGGAAAACCGAGATAATGGACTCATTCACTGCCGCGCACCTATTGCCACACTTCCATCGGGCTGGCGATTTGTGGGTGAGGACAAGTGCGGCTTTGGGATGTATGCTCAATCCACGGACGACACTGACACCCAAGCGTGGCAGGAGCGACGGCAGCGACAGGAGCAACAAAGACAGCGGGAACTAGAGGAATTAGCTAGGGGAGCGCTGCCATCTGCTGAACGCGACACAGCTATCCGCAAGCTTCACAGTTACCTTGGGTTAGGGAATCGCCATCGGCAGAATTTACGCGATCGCGGTTTGACTGACACCGCAATCGACGCCGGGGGCTTCTTCACGATTTACCCAGACCAAGAACTGCCCTATGGCATCCCTGCCAATCTGCCAGGGGTCACGCGAGGAAAACTTGCCACAAAAGTTAGCGGCTTCACTTGCCCCGCTTTCGACGTTCATGGACGTCTGATTGGTTGGCAGTTACGGGTCGATGACGCCACAGATAATAAATATCGCTGGGCTAAGGGTTGGAAATCTTCGCACTTACCCAATGGGGAGTTGCCCATTACAGTCTGCCGTCCTGTTGAGGGAATCAAGCGCCCTGGCGTTGGCTTGGCTGAAGGATTGCTCAAACCTTACGTCGCAGCTCAGAAGCTAGGGCAAATCGTCATTGGCGCGGCAGGTGCTAACTTCGCTGGGAGTTTGCAACAACTTAAGGAATCTCTAGAAGTTCTCAAACCTGAGATAATCACTCTATACCCTGATGCTGGGGGTGTGCTGAACCATCATGTAATTAGCCAGTATCAGCGCACGGTGAAACTTATCGCTGGCTGGGGCTACCCAGTTCAAGTCGCTTGGTGGGGTCAAACTATCAAGCTGGAGTCGCCAGACATCGATGAGCTAGATGATTTGGAGGCGATCGCCTATCTAAAGCCTGCTGAATTCTGGCAGCTAGCACCAAGCCCAAGGGCAGCGGGCAACTTCAGGGAAATGGTGACGGGCTGGATTCCATACCTTCAGCAACGCGTCGAAGCTTCTAGGAAGCGCCTTAGTGCTTGGGGCTTTGGTAAGACCCGCGAGACTAAATTAACTCAAAAATCGCTCAAAATAGAAGCTACTGAGTACGCAGCAGGCTTTAGGCTGGATGCCTGGAAAAAAGCGGCACAAGAGTACAATTTCATCTGGGACGGTTCCGGAACTGGGAGTGGTAAGAGCTTCGACGCTGGCAGAGTAACGCCTGAACTGCTGGACTGCGAGCGCATCTTTTACGTCACCTCTGACCCCCGAAACCCAACTACCGACACGCTAGCAGACTGGGGACTTCTGAATGGTCGGCACCAGGGCTTAGTTACTGACTCTCACGGCAAAATCAGGCGCTCTAAACCAGGTGAGGGCTATACAATACAACCTAACTGCTATCGGGTAGACACTATCTCCTCTCTCCGAGAGGCTGGCATCGAGGGGGCTGATAGTTCTGAACTGATTTGTCAAACGTGTCCGTTCTACGAAGCGTGCAAGGGGGGACACGTATTCGGCTACCTTAACGCCCGGATGAATGCCCTCAAACTACCAAGGATACGCTCACATCCTGCCAGCTTACCAGTAACAACAGGGGAAAACGCTTTTGATTATTCAGGAGCTGTTCTCATTTGGGAAGAGTGGAACACCATCCTGAAAAATACTCGCCAGATTACCGTTACTGAACGCGACCTAGACAAGCTGATGCTCCAGTTAGCTACCACAGCATCGGCTCACTTCTTTTTGCTCTCTCCTCTGTTCACTGCCCTCAGACAGCTAATTGCGGGTGTTATTAAGCAGCCTAATCGGTTCGGCTGGAATCACCATGCCTTACTCAGGCAGCTACCAGAGCTACCAGCGGATATCGACTTAGACGCGATCGCTTCTGTCCTTGAGCCAGACCTAGAAATTCTAGACCCAACGGCTGAGTACGGACTAAGCGCCGCCGAACTACCTGCGGGGTGGAGAAAGAAGTTCACCGAGTCGGATGAGGCAACGGCTGAAAAAATACGAACTACCCTGCTCAAACAATGGCTGATTCCCTTCCTACGGGTGCTAAAAGGCGAGAAAGGATACCTCACCTTGAGTTATGGCGTGCTTACCATAACGACGCCCGATAATCGTTTGGTGGACATCGCTCATGCCGCTAAGCGAAACATTTTCCTTGATGCCACTGGACACCGGGAAGAATTGGCTTTGTTGCTGGGAATCAAACCAGAAGAAATTTACCACATCAAACAGCAGCAGTTACCAGGAGCACATCTTATACGGGTGCAGGTTGCTGGGCTTGGTCGCTTGGGTCAGCACCGGGGGAAAGAGCAGCAGCGGCGGACTCAAGCGACGGTGAGCGAACTGCTCAAAAGACACCCAAACACCGGGGTGATTCGGTTCAAGCGATTAGCTGTTGAAGGGGATTATCGATGGTTTATCGAGTCTAGGGGTGTAAATGATGCTCAAACCCTCGACACCCTGATACTCGATGGTATCCCCTGCGAAAACCTGGAATATTTAGCGGCTGAGTTTGGCTGCATCTATGGGCGAGTCCCCATCGAGGGTACGTCGCATGTGAAGACGCCAGTACAACTGACCAACCCGTTACCAGAAGGAATAGAGCCTTACTTTGAATCGTCGGTCAGCGCTGACCCAGACTTTGCTGGGTTTGTGCGGCGACGAATTCTCGCCAACATCCACCAGGCAGAAGGACGCCTCAGAGCCACTAGACGCCAGGGGGAGCAGTTAACAGTTTACATCCTGGGAGACTTCGCCTTAGATGTGCCAGTGGAGTTGGTAAGAGCCACCGACATCACCCTGGAAGCTGCCAGCAAAACTGAGCGGTTGGAACTGGCGATTAGAAGGGCTGTGGAACAACTCCAAGCGACGGGGCAGAAGGTAACACAGCAGGCGATCGCTAACCTCACAGGATACACCAGGGGTCATATCTCCCGGTTCCAAAAATTGATCGTTTTGCTTATAAGTGACTCTAAAAGCGAAGCGATCGGCAATGCCTTAGGGCGGAGCGCAACCACTCCTAAATCCCCTCCTGACCCACCCCCAGATGAAATTGAGTGGCTGAGTTCAGAATACCTCCCCTTAATAGCTGATTCGCCCTATGTAGAGCTTTTATCGCTGGTTGATGCCTATGGAAAGGGAGGCTTTAATCTGATTTGGAACGGTGCAACAGCAGAAGTCCAGGTAAAAATCCTTTCACAAGCCATCTTGGGTCTTCTGTCGGGAGATGAACTGCGACAGTTAGCTCGATCGGTGGGAGTGAAGTTGTGACATGTCGTGTTGATTAGCTTAACTGCCCTGTCTGTTGTCGTCTTTGGCGGCGGCTCAGTCTAGCTCCAGTTGAGATTTTTTCTTTAACTTTAGCTGTGCGGGAACGGGCGGGTTTTCCTTCAAATCCTGGATGAAGTCCTGCTTGCGCTGCTCTATAAGCTGGTCGTTCCAGTCACTACCATCTTTCAGTTTCAGAGAAGTGGCGTGGGGTATAAGCTGCTTAATTGAGTCCGCTTTTTCATTACCTTTGGAGTCGTAGGCGATTACTACTTGCTTATCCTTGAGATACTCCATAGGCAACTGGCGAATACCATCGGCAACCAGATAAAGGGTTCTTTTCTCTTGCTGACTTGTGTCTAATGCTGCGAAGGATAGAGCATCGATGGGAGACTTGAGGATTACCACTCGCTCTACAGGGTCCCCCTCAGACCCGCCCATCTGGAACAGAAACCAACTGTTGTGGCGTCTTGTGTTGGGAGCATACCCCATGAATCGGTTGCTTTTCCCTCCTGCCGTTCCACGCAAGAATGCTCCTTTGATTTCCCTTTCTTTTGTTCGCATGAGAAATACTGCGTTTTGATTTGAATCAGCGTAAATAGCCCCTTTCTTGTGCAGTTCGTCAATCAAGTAGTCTGGTAGCTTTCGCTTGTTGATCAAGTAGTCCCTAACCCTTTCCCACTGACTCTCATCAGCTATGGGTGGCTCGAATTCTGGCGCTTTCAAAACCGTTGCAATCTGCTGGGCTTCCTTTGAAGCGTGTGCCCTGGCAGCTTGGAGCATTCCCGATTCCCCGAAGCGGTCATGAAGCCACGCGAGCGCTTGTTTATATGGGCACAGAGTAACGTGCATTACGAGGTCAATGGCTCCCCCGCCTCCCCGTTCTTGGGAAAAGTCATAAAATTTAGAACCCTCTATATTAATGATGCAGTTGTGACCTTTCCATCTCCCCTTACCTTTACTAACTGGGTCAAGCCCCAGATGCCAAGCTACATCCTCTAGGGGTAAGTCTCTGAGTTGGTCAGCCTGCTGCTTCCATTGTTCATTCAATGCCTCCAGTTCAATAATGCGCTGCCGCAGAAGAGCGTTCTCAGAGGCAAGTGCCTGGGCAGTCTGCTCCATCTCCTGACGCTTTTTATGGGCGCGATCGCGATCGGCGGCTTTGGCGAGGAGTAGCTCTGGGTCTACCTCTTTTTCTAAATCTCGACCAACGTTTACAATCTGGTAGAAATCTTTAATGTCCTGGTGCTGTGCCCGACTGCCTTTGATACCCCGTTCTAGTCCCAGGTGTTGCACGGCGGCGTGATAATCATCCTGGAACTTTCTCATCTTCTCCCGACCGCCGAACAGTGCCTTGCAGTTGAGCTGTCCCGAATCGTCCTTGGGTACTAGGTAAGCATGAATATGCGGTGTCGCCTCATCTAAATGAAGCTCGCCTCGCACAATCAGGTCGCCCCACTTCTGGTTTAGCCACTGGCGATTGACTTCAAGCCAAGCCTTTAACCGTTCAGAATCGTAGTGACCGCTGCGTGATGGGTCGAGTGGTCGAAAGTATTCAGGGGATGCGGTTAGCAACAGCTCCACACAGTACACAGCATCGGGACGGATTTTGCGCTTCTGCTTGTGTTCATCAATTGAAGCTAGTACTAGCGCGTCCAGTTTCTCTAATGGGTCATCGCTGCCGATGAACCTGATATTCTGTGAACTGGGGTTGGCGTTCGGTGTTACCCTGGTTCTTGCAGAATGACTGGCACTCCCGGCGAGATTCCCCCGTTTGAGTTTGGCAATGCGTGCGATCGCGTAAGGCATACTTCGATTATCGAACGTGTTTCGCCCTAAAGGGGAAGCCGCGCAGCGCGAACGCAACCTTTTTGTCTGAGACACCGTTCAGGTGGCGGAAGATGGGCGCAGCCCACCCCACCGGGGCAAAAAGGTGTAGTGAGTACACCAATTTGGGGGGCTACCCGGAACCCATTAGTGGTAGCTTCCGGGGGCTTCCGCCGCGCCTGAGACACTTGAAGATGGCGCTATTCCCGTCACAGAGCCACTTCCAGGCGTTGATGTCTTTTGTTTAAAGGTATGAAAGAGGCTGTTTTTCGGGCAACTCAAGGTCAAGATTGCGCCATCTAAGGTCTTGATTGTGTCACTTTTGGGCGGCTTTTTAATCCCTTAAATTTTTGTCAAAACGTCGTTAACCAACTTATTAGGCTTTAATATACCTTGTTTTACTATGCTTTTGACTCAATTTTGACCTATTCTAGTCCGAGCATGACCCAACCAAGACACAATGTTATTTCAGTTCAATATAGGTCAATATAGGTTTTTTTAGTATGATGGCAAATTTTGTCGTTAAAAAACCTTTAAGTGCAATTTTGCTAAGGGAAAGCATTCCGGCAAATCGGATTACGAACCTAGAGCAGTATTGTAGCAAATTTTTTGGGAAAAAGCCCTGAAGCCCAAGCCTGTCAAGGATTTGAAATGTAGCAAATCGAGGGAATACCAGTTGAAGGAAGGGGCAATCACATCAAACCCATTTTCCTGTACCAAAAAACACAGAACGGCACTGTTGCGATTTTTGGAGGGTAAAAGTCCAATAGCCCAGTCATATCAAGGGTTTTCATTGTTGCGAACCGAAGATATCGCAGTTGTTGGAGGCGGCGCTTGCTCTACTCACTTGACACTCACTTGACACTCCCAAGACATCCCTCTGACACTTTAAATCACTCAGGTATTGATAGTTATTCTCAAGAATTTCATGACATAAAAAAGTGTTTCATTATGTTCTGTCTTTTTATACCTTATTTGCTGTCACGCCAGTGTCAGGCAGGTGTCAGGCAGGTGTCACACCTTCAAGTGTTTTGTTTCACTTCAATATAATTTTTTTTAGTGTGACGGCAAATTTTGTCGTTAAAAAGCCCTCAAGTGCGATTTGGCTAAGGGAAAGCATTCCGGCAAAAGAATTACGCACCTAGAAAAGCACTAGGCGAATTTTTTTGGGGGGTTGTTCCGCTAAAAGCCAACCACAAAAAAAAATGAACCCGCAATAGTTGTCACTTGGGCGGGTTCAAATTATCAATTTATGGCTCTGAAGCGCTAATGATTCTAGAACTTACACCAAAAGCGGTGTACTTTTGGTATGAGCATAATACATTAGGTATTCTCAAAAGCCTGGTCGAAGGCAGTCGTCAATTGGGCATTCATTAGGGCGGTTGCTTGGCGAATCGCCGCCTTATCCGATTGTTGGCAACGCTGAATTAACGCATTGGCATCAATCAGTGGATTGGCTCCGTTGATAAGCTTGATAGCAACGGAGGTGGCTTTTTTATCGCCACAGGCAGCCTGATAAAGCCAGAAGGCGCAAGCTGTCCATGTATCTACTAATTCTTCCTCACTGTTATCCGCTTTAATTCCAAATTGCATTAATGGGTGGTGAAATAATGAAGAGTCAATCATGTGTGTTCTGCCATTTTTTTTAGAATGGCACTCAATTTAAGCTGTGATTCTCTTTCCTAAGAGCTAGCTCATTAGGTAGAGGAAAAGTTGCTGCCCAGGAATTCCCCGAAATATGTAAGTTTTTTGGGTCGCTCTATCTTAGGTTAGAGGAAAATTTTTCGTTTTTTTTCTCGGATTTACAAACTCTTCAATTGGTGAGTACCAAAAACTTGGAGTGAGGGAAGTAGAGCAACACAGATAAATAGACGGGTTTTGGTACAAATGCCAGGGGATGCAGTGACGATTTTGAGCGGAAGGGGTCAGCGTACCATTAATGGTTCCTTTTTTGCTACATAGACGGAAGGCACCAGGAGTCAGGAGGTGACTCCCTGGCTTAGGTTAACCACTTAGGTTCTGAGAATCAATCTTCGTCCTTTAGATCTTTTGCCATTTGATCAAGACGATCGTTCACTTCTTTGGTGAGATTGAGTAAATGAATGCTCACAATGTTTGAAGTAAGCCCTCCAGCTGTCGTGACTGCTCCCTCCGAGATTTTTCCCGAAAACAAGAGTCCGACACCCACAAGACTGATGAAAGCGCTCACGACTGTTAGCTTAAGAGTTAGGTTGAAACTGAGACGAGCTTGACGCAGGCGTTCATTAATTACATCTCGCTCCATTACTAGATGAGCGTCTACTTTAGAATCAGGGAGTAAAGGCGAGTTGGTGTTTGCCAGCTGATTAAGTTGTGTGCGAATCGTTGAGCGTTCTATACGCTCTAGCAACGCCCCCTCGTGGCTATAGCCTTTTTGCTGCTTCTGGGTCTTGGGGTTTTTTGAGTTATCTTGATTGTGGGACATTTTTTGTTTCCAATTGCTAGACAATCTGAGCCGTTACAGGCTTCAGGTGGATGGCGAGAGCGTCTGCTGGCTATGGGGATAGATTGGCGTGGCGCTCTCTATTGCTAAGATATGCCGCTCTAAAGAGAGGTATCGCTAAAGCTGACGCTGAGATAACTCTGATTGTCACTAGACTTAACTCTGATAGTCAGAGGTACTTGTTCTAAATTGTTGTCAGATACTCTGGCGATTCATTAATGTGGCATCCTAAGTTTCTAGAGGCAATAGCGAAGCAGCTTGATTTTACCGACGAGGAAAGGGCTGTATTTCTAGCCAAGCTGAGTAGCAGATACCGAGATGACTATGAAATTGCCGAGGGACTTAACATTACCGAGCCTGCGGTTCGCTATCGCATGGGTAGGATATACAAAAAGTTCCATATTGGTGGCAAAGGGCCAGGTAAGTATAGTCAGCTACTAGAACTGCTGACGCGGGAATTTGAGAAATTCAAGGCTAATGGTGTTTCTGTAACTGATACGCTGCAAGAGAAAAACTCCATCGAGCGTAAGGGAGTGCTTGCCCAGCAGCATCAAGACTGGGGAGATGTGGATGGTGCGTCAGCATTCTATGGACGTGATCGCGAACTTGAGGAGCTGAGGAAATGGATTCTCACAGATCGCTGCCGACTAGTAGGACTGCTAGGAATTGGGGGAATTGGGAAAACTTCTCTGGCTGTCAGGCTAGCACAACAAATTCAGGATGAGTTTGAGTACCTCATCCTGCGCTC
>DATNPC010000357.1:0-15300 GCA_036703375.1 Allocoleopsis sp. | reverse complement strand
TTTTCGCGATCGCAAATGCTGGCAATTAGCGTTAGTGATACAGGAATTGGTATTCCAGACGATAAATTAGATCGAGTTTTTGAATCCTTTGAACAAGCCGATGGAACCATCGCTCGTCAATATGGCGGCACTGGGTTAGGGTTAGCCATTACCAAAAAGCTCGTGGAGTTACACGGCGGAGAGATTGCCGTCGAGTCCACTGTTGGGGATGGTTCGCGCTTTACCTTTACCTTGCCACTGTCAGTAGGTGATGAAGTAGAGATAGGGAGACGGGGAGATGGGGAGACAGGGAGACGGGGAGACGAGGAGACGGGGAGACGAGGAGACGGGGAGATGGGGAAACTCTGGAGTTTGGGACGTACCTCGATTGACCTGCAACCCTTACCATCCAATGGCTCTGTCAAAATTCTGATTGTGGATGATGAGCCAGTCAATCGTCAGGTTTTCACCAACTATCTATCCCTTCACAACTACTCAATTACACAAGCCAGCAGTGGTTCAGAAGCGCTGGCTATTCTGGAAAGCGGCTTTAAACCGGACTTGATTTTGCTGGATGTCATGATGCCGCGCCTGACGGGTTATGAAGTCACGCGCAAAATCCGCGAAACGTGGCAGGCCATTGAGCTACCAATTGTGTTGTTAAGTGCCAAAAATCAAGTTGCAGATTTGGTGGCGGGACTAGAAGCGGGAGCGAATGATTATCTCGTCAAACCTATCTCGAAAGATGAACTGTTAGCTCGCATCAAAACCCACCTAAATCTGCGACAACTGAAAACCGAGAACTTGCGCCTTGCCACTGAATTAGAGCTAACCCGTCAGTTACAGCAGATGCTACTCCCCAAAGAGGCGGAACTGCGTCAAATTCCAGAGTTGGAAATTGCTGGCTTCATGGAACCAGCTGATGAAGTTGGCGGCGATTACTACGATATCCTCAATCACAATGGCTACCTGAAGATTGGTATTGGTGATGTGACCGGACACGGGCTGGAAAGCGGTGTGTTAATGATTATGGTGCAAACCGCTGTACGTACTCTCCTCGCCTATGGAGAAACCGATCCGGTGAGATTCTTGAATGTCCTCAATCGGACAATTTATGACAATGTGCTGCGAATGAATTCTGATAAAAACCTCACCTTGTCATTGCTGGATTATCAAAACGGGCATCTATATTTGAGCGGACAACATGAAGAGATGATTGTCGTGCGCTCTGGAGGTTTGGTAGAACGAATAGACACGATAGATTTGGGCTTTCCGATTGGATTAGAGGCCGATATTGCTGATTTCGTTGCTCAAACCAGCGTGCAACTGTTTCCGGGGGATGTAGTTATTTTGTACACCGATGGGATTACAGAAGCGGAAAATTTAGCAAGGGTGCAATACGGAATTGAGCGACTGTGCGAGGTAGTTAGAGTCAACTGGCAGCAATCTGCCCACGAGATTAAGCAAGCTGTAATTGCTGATGTGCGATCGCATATTGGAGAACAAAAAGTTTATGATGACATTACTTTAGTGGTGTTGAAACAAAAGTAGTTACTTGCGATCGGTGACTAGTTATTACTAGTACTGAGAGAATCGCGAGTAACGGATTGAGCTAGAACATGAGTATCCGTCCTGATTTGATAATATGAGTGACATATTCGGAGACTATAGTGATGAATTACCTGGGGGGCAGGAAGGCTTAACCATTGTATTTTCCCCGACCTCCGCACCGCTCCAGCAGCGCTGGCGCACGAACGGATTATCTGCGGATTTCATGGCTGATTACTTTTCCACATTTTTTCCGGGTAGTGAAGGTGATACGCCCGAAACAGATACAAAAGCCGAGATTAAGAGTGCTGTTAGTTTTATCGCCAATGAGTTATTGGAGAATGCCATGAAGTTTAATGATAAGACATCACTGCTTCCAATCAGTCTGAGGTTGCAAATGCACAGTCAGCGACTTGTATTCATCGCCACAAACAGTATCGATCCCCAAGCGGTTGAAACATTTCAGTCCTTTATTAAGGAGTTACTCGCTTCCGATCCCAGCCAATTGTATCTTCAACAGTTAGAACGAGATAGCGAAAGCGATAACGTCTCTGGCCTCGGTTTGCTGACAATGATGAATGACTATTTTGCCAAGCTCGGCTGGAAGTTTGAGACTGTCCAAACAGACCACCCAGCAGTCGCCGTAACCACGATGGTGCAATTAGCTCTATAGTTCATTAACACGACCGAAGGAACTGTAACGTGATGGAGATCGAGACAGGAGATTACAGCGTCTGCTATAGCCCAGATACAACAACCGTGACTTTTCAGGGTTCGCTCCGGCTCAGTGGGATAGACGAGTATGCACCAATCGTAACGTTATTGAACGATTTAACGAATTCTGAACCCCCTAAAATTACACTGAACTTGCGGAAGCTAGAATTTCTCAACAGCTCAGGGATCAATGTTTTATCTAAGTTTGTAATCAAGGTGCGTCAGAAAGGAACGATGCAGATGGTCGTACAAGGCTCCAAAACTATTCCCTGGCAGGGAAAATCGTTAAAGAACTTACAACGCCTAATGCCCTCGTTGCAACTGGAGTTTGACTAGAAACTTATCAGGTGCATCGTTGTACAGATGTTACACATCAAGTAATGGTTGTCAAGGCGCAGAGCGCCTTAAGACGATGCAAGTAGAACAACTATCCATCGAACAGCTCCGTTCAGAACTCGATAAGCTGCGGCAGGAAGTCAAAGACTTAAAACAGGATAAAGCTGATTTAGAACTCCTGCTAGAAACGACAACTGCCCATGCTGATATGATTGCCGTGCAGTTGTACGAGTCAAATCGCCAACTTCAAGCTGAAATTATTGAACGTCAGCGGACTGAATCTGTACTACAAGCCTTGACCCTAGAACTTCAGTCACTTGTGACGATTGTCAGTCGAGACAAAGCGGATTTAGAAATCCTATTAGAGACCACAACCGAACACGGCGATACGGTTGAGAGTTTTCTATTTAACAAGGCTGAGGAAGTCGTGCGGGAAAGTGAGAAGAGACTGGCTAAATATCTGGATGCCGTACCTGTGGGTGTAGGTATACTCGATGCGACAGGTCAACCTTGTTATAGTAATTCGAGAGCGCAACAGTTGCTCGGTCAAGAGGGAACGCTAGGAGCTTTAGCCGAAGAGTTGACCCAAACCTATCGCATCTGCATCGCTGGAACCGAGCAACTCTATCCTCATGACGAATTGCCTGGAGTGCGGGCATTAAGGGGCGAAAAGGCAACGGTGGATAATCTGGAAATCCACCAATGCGATCGCATTATCCCCATTGAGGCGTGGGGAACGCCAATCTTTGATGAAAACGGCAAGATTGCTTATGCGATCGTTGCCTTTCAAGATATCACCGAACGGAAACAGGCAGAAGCCGAAAGCCGGAAGTTCACGCAGGAACTTTATGCACTCAACGAAGCCTACGAACGCTTTGTTCCGCGTCAATTTCTTCAGTTTTTAAACAAAGATAGTATCGTCGATGTCCAATTAGGCGATCACGTTCAGCAAGAAATGTCGGTGCTATTTGCCGATATTCGCGACTTCACTTCACTCTCCGAACAGCTAACTCCCCAAGAAAATTTCCAATTTATCAATGCGTTCTTCTCGCGCATGGAACCGGCTGTGATTGAAAATCAAGGATTTATCGATAAGTACATCGGTGATGAGATTATGGCGTTGTTTAGTGGCGGTGCCGATGATGCTGTGAGAGCGGGCATTGCCATGCAGCACCGCTTGGCTGACTATAATCTGCATCGTATGCGATCGGGATATAAACCCCTCAAAATGGGCATTGGTATCAATACGGGTTCTTTGATGCTAGGCACCGTTGGCGGTTTATCCCGAATGGATAGCACGGTGATTAGTGATGCTGTCAACTTAGGCTCTCGTCTCGAACGCCTAACAAAAAGTTATGGGGTGTCGATGCTCGTTTCTCACCACACATTCTTACGACTAGACGATCCAACCCAGTATGCCTTTCGCGCGATCGACCGAGTTCGAGTCAGGGGAAAATCACAAGCGGTGAGTGTTTATGAAATATTTGATGCCGAACCCCCAGAACTTCGCGAGGGTAAGCTAGCAACCAAACGAGAATTTGAACAAGCTGTCTTGCTTTATAACCAAAATCATTTGACAGAAGCGGCGGCTCTATTTGAACATTGTCTGCTGCTCAATCCACATGATACGGTGGCTCAAATTTATCGGCTGCGCTGTCAGCCCCGTCTTTCTGGAAAATAGCACTCAGGAAAGTTCGTGTTGTTTGCCGAGCAGGTCGCAATAATAGTACTATTATAGATTGTGTCATTCTTAAACTTAGTCAATGCCTAAACTAAAAACTCGCAAAGCAGCAGCAAAGCGGTTTCGAGCCACAGGAAGTGGTAAGATTGTACGCCGCAAAGCTTATAAAAACCACCTACTAGAGCACAAAACCACCGCTCGCAAGCATCGCTTGTCTACGTTGGTTGTGGTGAACGAGCGCGATGCTGAAAACGTGAAGCTGATGCTGCCTTATCTATAGGAATTCAGGATTGACTGAACGCCAAGCGCAACGCGTGCTGTTGCTCTTGAGTGTGGGCAAACCCCAAAAGCCAAACACTAATCTTTAACCACCGATCGCCATTCAATCGCCATGACAAGGGTAAAACGCGGTAACGTCGCCCGCAAACGACGCAAAAAAATTCTGAAACTCGCTAAAGGGTTTCGCGGTTCGCACTCGAAACTGTTTCGCACAGCGAATCAACAGGTAATGAAGGCGCTACGAAACGCCTATCGCGATCGCAAAAAGCGCAAGCGCGACTTTCGCCGCCTCTGGATTACTCGCATTAATGCAGCAGCACGTCAAAATGGCATTAGCTACAGTCAGTTGATGGGTTTGATGAAAAAATCAAACATCGAGCTAAATCGCAAGATGCTGGCCCAACTAGCTGTACTCGATCCCTCCAGCTTTACCAAAGTGGTGGAATTAGCTAATCAAGCTCGGAAATGAGTAAATGATGAATTATGAATGCTGAATTATGAATTAATTAAGCCTACATACAGCGAAAGAAAGGGATTTGCCCCCCTTTCTTTGTGAATACCACTAAGAATTTTAGTGGAGGCTTAAACTAATATCTAAATCGTTCATCATTCATAATTCAGAATTCTTGGTAGTGGGTAATTGAATTAACGATTCCCATTTCCCGTTTCCCACCTGTAGTAATGGTTCAAAGTCCGGAATGTGGATTAACCGCAGGTTCTTCGGCTGGAGTCTGGCGATTGAGTTGGTAGCAATATCTTTTGTGGTACCAGTAGCCGTTCACAGTGCCGAGTTGAAAGAGATCGAGCAGCGCGGAAAGTTGATTGTTGCGGTAAAAGACAATCTGCGTCCTTTAGGATTTCGCGATACGACTGGCAACCTGCAAGGATTGGAAATTGATATCGCCAAACATCTGGCTGAAGAACTGTTAGGAAAACCCGATGCGCTGATTTTGCAGCCGGTGAACAATGTTGACCGGCTAAATGTTGTATTAGAAGATAAAGTTGACCTGACGATCGCGAGAGTGACTCAAACAACGTCTCGATTGCGGGTTGTGGACTTAAGCCGCCCCTACTACATGGATGGTACGGGTATCGTCACGAAAAATAGCGCGATCGTTTCATTGAGTGACTTAGCAACGGGAACGATTGCGGTACTCAATGGCTCGGGTACGATTCCTGTGGTGAAGTATGCTTTACCTAACGCGAAGTTGGTGGGAGTGAAGTCGTATGAAGAGGCGCGCGAGCTCCTACAGCAAGGTGGTGCCAGTGCCTTTGCTGCCGATAACAGCGTATTAGCCGGTTGGGTGCAGGAGTATCCAGAGTATCACCTGTTACCCGTGCGCCTTGCGGGTGAAGGCTTGTGTATTGTGATGCCCAAAGGAGTACAATACGCTTCCCTGCGGCAAAAAATCAATGATGCGATCGCTCGTTGGCAAGCGTCCGGTTGGTTAGCCCAACGGATTGCCGCTTGGGGTTTACCTTAATGTTGGCAGAAGGCTCCCGCTATAACTGAGGCAGATTTATCGAGCGTAGCGAGTACTGCCGAAAGTTTAGGGGTGAGATGGTAGGCTTAAATGCCGAAAGTGCTTCCGGCATTTAAGCCTACCTCATGAATGCTGACAAAATCAATAAATTGAGCGATAGCGAATCCCCTCAAAATGGTAGAATACAAATGGTTGAAATTCCCTGTCCCCCTACAGCGTAGGGCTGTATTTTTAAGTGCAGAGGCAAAGCGTCCGGGAAGACAAAATAGAGAACCTGAGGTGGCGATAACTCAGCAAAAACAGCTAGGTGAAATTAATAAATTAGCACCCATCTAAAAAAACAACAATTAAATTCGATAACAGTACGGTAGGGCATACCGAAACTGAGGTCAAAAGCCTGAACGCTCAGGGAGAGAACCACCTCTGGAAGGCTATTGCGAGAGTAGTGTCTTTTAAGTGGACTCGATGAACTGAGAATCACCATTTGGTGAGAATCCCTCACCACAATGCGTAGCATTTAGCGATGGGAGTATGTCAACATAAGGAAAGATAAAAATCCCTATAGTTTCTCGCAACCATGGAGACTCAACTTCCCTATATTTACTTATTGGTATTGCTAGTGCTGCTCGGCAGTGCAGCATGGGCAATTATCCGCCAAGTCCTCAAAACTCGCAAAGTTGAAGGCTCTCTCTCTCGGCTAGAAAAAAAGCTCAAGAAAGAGCGGGGAACGGTTCAAGAGTATTACGAGTTGGGTAGTATCTATCTTGATAAAAAGATGTTTGCCCAAGCGATCGTTTTGCTGCAAAAATCGTTAAAAGGTTCCGATTCTGAACAAGAAAACGTTGCTCCCGTTCACAACGCACTAGGTTTTGCCTACTTTGCTCAAGAGCAGTACGATAGAGCGATTCGCGAGTACAAAGAAGCATTAAAGCAAAGTCCCGGCTATGTCACGGCGCTCAATAATCTGGGACTAGCTTACGAACGAAAGAAGCTAACCGCTCAAGCCTTGGAAACTTACGAAGAAGCGTTAAAGCACGAACCCAATAATGCAACGGCGAAACGCCGCGCAGAGTCCCTGCGGAAACGGCTAGTACCATCGTCCTGACATCAATCAATTAGGTTCGCTATCCGTTGGAGCAATAGGATGAGAAGGACACTCTTGAGGGTGTCCTTTTTTGCTAAGGAAATTACACTGATGAAATCAGCAATATAATTTCACAGCAATTTATGAAACCAACATTTAAGAACACGATCGCGTGGCAACAGGCTGAACTTCTGATGCAACCAGCTTTAATCCGTATCGTCGATCAGGTGCGGAAACAGGTGGAAGAGACGAATTGGAAAGCTATTTACAGAGACGTTCAGACGCCAATTCCTGGCTATGAGCTATGCTTGGAACGCAATGGTGCGTCAGTCTGTGTTGATTTGTGGGAACTGTGTTACCAAGTCTGTTTTCGCAACTACCATCCCACGCATACCCCGCAGGAAAGCCAAGAGGTTGAGATTGATACCAGCTTAATCGATGAAACGGGTGATGTAGATTGGCAAGGTTTAGATACTAAGGCACAACAGTTAGTCAAACAGGTATTTGATAGCTTGCCTAGTACCACTAGTTAATAAGAATATCTTACTGATACCAGAGGTTTTCCCTATCAATCCTGAACTGAAGCCTCTGGTTAATAAATCAATGAACTACCATTTGAATCTATAACTGTTGAGAAAACGTCATTTTTCAATCAAATTAAAACTTTAGTCAATCCAAATCTGTTTGCCAAAACTGATACATTAGGTGAGTTAGAACGAACTCCATTCACATTCTCGATCGCACGATAATCAACAACCAAGATGATTCAAGAATTGCGGGACGTACAAGCATCTGCGGGAGCGACGTTTGATTCTATAGCAGACGGAACGGTTCCAGCGAGTTTTGGTAACGATGCTGCTGCGATTCAGGCGGCACGCCAAGCCGTGGCTCTAGTTGACTTATCTCATTGGGGACGACTGAGAATCTCCGGCGACGATCGCCTGCGCTATTTACACAACCAAAGCACCAATGACATCCAGCGACTCAAACCCGGCCAGGGGTGTGACACGGTTTTTGTCACCTCTACAGCTCGCACCATTGATTTAGCCACGGTTTATGTGACAGAAGACGCCTTGCTCATGCTAGTCTCTCCCAATCGTCGTCAGCCGCTGATGGAGTGGCTAGATCGATATATTTTTCCGATGGATAAGGTGGAATTAAAGGATGTATCCAGCGAGTATGCCACCTTCTGCTTAATCGGACCGGGCAGTGACGCTGTGCTACAAAATTTGAGCGATGAGATGCCAGTGGAGGATGCCTATGCCAGCCACCAAGAGTTAGCGTTAGATGGTATGAGCGTGCGCGTGGCAGTAGGTAACGGCTTGGCATTGCCGGGATATACAATCATCGTGCCTGTCGCCAAGGCTGCAAAGCTGTGGCAGGTGCTGGCAGAAGCTGGAGCGATTCCCATGGGCGATCGCGTTTGGGAACAGTTGCGTATCGAACAGGGGCGTCCTGCTTGCGATCGCGAATTGACCGAAGACTACAATCCGCTAGAAGTTGGTTTATGGCAGACCATCTCCTTGACCAAAGGCTGCTATATCGGTCAGGAAACCATTGCTCGGTTAAATACCTACAAAGGCGTCAAGCAACAACTCTGGGGCATTCGCCTCAAAGCCCCCGTTGAGCCAGACGCTGTCGTGATGGTAGGAGACGAAAAAGTCGGTAAGCTCACTAGTTTTACCTCAACCGAACAAGGCCCGTTTGGACTTGCCTATATCCGTACAAAAGCTGGAGGCAGAGGGCTAAATGTACAAGTTGGAGGCACTGAGGGTGAAGTTGTGGATGTCCCTTTCTTGACCCACGAGTATCCGACCAGTTAAGCCTGTATGACGCTTGCCAAGGGGATTTGAGAAGATGCTTGAAAAAAACTGGTCGGAGCTTAATGTCTAGACTATCAGGTTGCTTCCGAGTACTAAAGTTGCTGGCGAAACGTTATTCAAAGTTACCAGTGTACTAAAAATCGGGGAACCATCCGGCGCATCTTGCTGATAAATTTGAACTTGGGTATTTGTACCAGTCTGTACAAGCTGCATGTATCCATCCGCGATCGGATTGGTCGTGTTATAACCAAGGTTATCGAAAAGGGGTTCTAAATCGAGCACATCACTGCCTTTACCGAAATCAGTGATGATATCGCCCATTTCGCTTAAGGCTGTGTACACAAACCAGTCATTTCCTAGACCACCAGTCAGTCTATCGCTGCCAGCGCCACCCACTAAGGAATCATTACCAGCATTACCGGATAAGACATCATTACCAGCACGACCGTAAATTTCATCATCTCCACCAAAACCTCTGATGAGATCGTTGCCAGCTGCACCCCTTAACACCTCATCAGTGGAAGTGCCATTAACAATCAGCGGGGTAGTAGATTCTAAAATCGCCAAGTTGAAAGTATCGTTGGCACTTGCGCCTGCCAGATCGGTTGCCGTGACTTTGATACTAAGAATACCCAAGTTTTCATAAACAGGAGTGCCACTAAAAGTCCCTGTGGTGGCATTGAATGTTAACCAATTGGGTAAAGGCTGACCGTTACTAAGAGTAGTGCTATAGGTCAGGGTATCTCCCACATCAATATCCTTGAAGGTATCGGTGGGGAGGACGAACTGGAACGGAGAGTTTTCTGTTAGCGTTTGATCGGGAATTACTTTAACTAAGGTCGGTGCATCGTTAGTATTTGCGATCGCCAAATTAAAGGTAGTATTGGCACTTGCTCCTGCTAGATCGGTTGCTGTGACTTTAATGTTGAGGGTACCTACATTTTCATTGACTGGGGTACCAGTGAAGGTACTAGTAGCCGGATTGAATTGCAGCCAACTGGGTAAGGGCTGACCATTAGTCAGGACAGCACTATAGGTGAGGCTGTCTCCTAAATCGACATCCTGAAAAGTATTAGTCGGCAGGACAAGCTGGAAGGGTGAATCCTCTTGAGCACTTTGGTTTGGAATTGCCTGAGCAATAGTAGGTGCATCGTTTACCGGGGTAACTGTAACGCCAAATGCCGTTTCGACATATAGTCCACCTGTATCTCTAGCTCGAATGGTCATGTTTCCTGCGCCATTGGCATTAGGAGCATAAGCCAGTACTAACTGACCCGTAACCGGGTCTATTGTTGTGGCACTAAACAGGTTAGGATTGCTGTTATTAACGATTGTGTAGGTTAACTGAGCATCAGTATCGTTGTCATCGGCAAAGGCAGCAAATAAGTCGATCGCGGTGTTGGACGCATCTTCGAGAACTGTGACATTGCTAATACCAGATGTTGTTGGAGCTACATTAACCTGGTAGCGCTGAGCGTAAACACCATCACCAGAGCCATCCTGCTCGCTACTGTTCCACGCTACGACAAAGTTACCCCTACCATCCATGGCAACTGAAGAGTACTGTTGGTTGTTGATCGTAGTGGTATTGACTTGAAACTCCGAGCCAACAGGCTGTCCAACAGAGTTGTAGCGTTGAGCATACACGTCATAGCCCAGACTGCCCTGGCGATTGCTGCTCCACGAGATGACAAACTCTCCATTCGCATCTATGGCAACCGTCGAGTACAGTTGATCGTTGCTCGTCGTGGTATTGACCTTAAACTCTGAACCAACAGGCTGTCCAGCTGCGCTATAGCGCTGAGCATATACTCCCCAGCCCGAGCCATCCTGACCAGCGCTACTCCAAGTAATAACGAAGTCTCCATCTGCATCTACAGCAACAGAAGAGTATTGTTGATGATTGGTTGTAGTCGTGTTGACCCGAAACTCCGAACCGATAGGCTGTCCAGCCGCGTTGTAACGCTGAGCGTATACTCCCCAGCCCGAGCCATCTTGACCATAGCTACTCCAAGCGACGACGAAGCGGCCATCAGCCCCCATTGCAACCGTCGAGTACTGTTGCTCGTTGCTCGTGGTGGTGTTGACTTGAAACTCTGAACCAACGGATTGTCCAGCGGCGTTATAGCGCTGAGCGTACACCCCGTAGCTAGAGCCATCCTGACCAAAGCTACTCCAAGTGACAACGAAGTCGCCATCACTGTCCATTGCCACGGTTGAGTATAGCTGATAGTTCGTTGAGGTCGTGTTGACCTTAAATTCCGAGCCTAAAGCCTGTCCAGCAGAGTTATAGCGCTGAGCGTACACTCCCCAACCGGAACCGTCCTGACCAAAGCTACTCCAAGTGACAACGAAGTCGCCATCACTGTCCATGGCAACTGTGGAGTATTGTTGATAGTTGTTTGTGGTTGTGTTAACCCGAAACTCTGAACCCGCAGCTTGCCCAGCGGCGTTATAACGCTGAGCGTACACTCCACTATTTGAGCCATCCTGACCATAGCTACTCCAAGTAACAACGAAGTCACCGTCACTGTCCATGGCCACTGACTGAGGCGATTGCGGGAATGTACGTTGACCACCAACTGTGAAGGTATTGACTCGAAATTCTGAACCGATAGGATTGAGCGGCATAATGGTGACTGCTGAATAGGACACTACAAAATTGATGACAAACAGAGCAGGGTTTTAAATTGTTCCTGACTCATCGGTTTTAATCAGCGAACTGGGACGCAGCCAGTAGGAAAACTCCGGTGCTGTGAAGGCTTGACGAGTTTCAATGCGATCGCGATTGAGAATGGTGGGACGTAAAATCCCTGGTAGAAACTGCACGTCGTAAAGCTCCTGACAGCCTGCGGTAAACTCTAGTATCCCAAGGGTTTCACCGCTGCTCAGATCCACCACTGCTACACCACAGAGCAGGCGCTCGAAACGCTGCTGGACGGGTAAGCCTCCAAAAATATATTGCTCTCGAAGTTGACACAGTCCGACTACGGCATAGTTACTGACACAGCACAATCCCCGCAAAAAACCAGGCAGTACGCAGACTACATCATGCTGACCCGACTGAACATCAATTCGCCATAATTCTCCTGCTCCCGAGTTGAGCAGCCACAAATAACCATCATGCCAGCAAGGGGAATGAGGCATTGACAAACCTCGCTGCACGATTTCTCCACTATCCACATCAATTAGAATGCCACCCAATGCTTTGTTGGGTCGCCACCCACCCACGCGATCGCTTTCTCCCAAAGCAGTGACAAATTTAGGCTGTCCGTTCACCATTGCTAACCCATTTAAATGACAACGGTCTTCTGGTGCAATTTGAGAGATGAAGGGAGGTTGCCAACGGGGGACAAAGCTAAAATCTTTACTTAAAGCAGCTAGACAAGAAAAACGGGTATTGACTAACCATAAACCGTCTCTACCAAATGCTAAATCGTGACTATTGAGATCGCCTGTGAAATAAACAACACGGGGTAAGTAAAGCGCATCGTAGCGTCCGGGCTGGTTTTCCAAATAGTCGTGAGCCAGTAATGGGGCGTTAGCAAATATCCAAACTTCATGGTGCGTGGCCAGAGCGATTCGCTGTCCCTGTACTGCTAAACCCATCGGTTTTGGAAACTGTCGCAAGAGTACCGTTACCTGCTGACCATTCCAACCGACTAGGACAAGTTTACCAGCTTGATAAGTCGTGATAGCCAGAGAACCACCTGCCTGACTCAGCCAATCTTGAAAGGAATCAGAAGCACTACACTCGATGATATGAGGAGTGTCAGATGGTAGAGCGATCTGCTTAGTCATTGAAAGAATTTTTGATAAACTTTTCCGTCTTAATCCGACGATAAGGCACTAACTCTCTTCTCTCATACTGGGGTGAAACCTTGATTTTTCGTAGGCTGAAACAAGGTAAATTCGTTGAATTCTCCCCAAGTGAAAGTCCTGTTTGAGAATTACACAGCAGATTAAGGCAATTTTTACATGGGTTTTTGGTAAAAGAATCTAGATCTATTGCAGAAAGATACAAGCAAAGGCATCAAACTGTCTTTTTTAGGGGCAAGCAAGCTTTGACTCAAACTTATTTGTTTTAAGAGATTTTTGGCAAATTCAATTCCTCAAACTATCACAACTACTAGTAAACTATACTATTATTTCCTTAGAAAGCCTGACTAGTACCTTTACAAAATCTTCATTTAAAACTCTTAGTGGTTATAGGATTCCCTCATTTCTCATTTTATAAAAGTAATGCTAGGGTATTAGTAAAAATTTATAATATTATTTTTGATGACGGTTGCAGATAGCGACAAGAATAAATCTGTTTGCAGTCTTAAGCCTAAAAATGAAACACTTTGAATAGATGTAAGAATACACCAAGGAATTTACACCTCTTTATAAGAAGCTAAAAGCTTTAATATACTTCCTCGCTGGAATAAGGCTCTCGTTTAGAAGTCATAGTGGGTTCCAATGAACCATGAGTCATGACTGGGGCGGCAGTCCCCGCTTGGTTGAGGTCGCCTCTGGGAGCTTGTGTTGATGCAGGGAGATTGGTACGGCGTCCGCGCAGTCTCCTGAGTTCAGCCGTTAGAGCGATCGCATCCATCCTGCTCCTGCTGTTAATGTATGTGACAAGCTAAGCTAACATTTGACATCCACGGTAATATTTCCAAGGATTTCTTAATTTCCTGCAAAGTATCGAGATATACATCTTTCTATTGAACGATGCTCGATGAACTGCTCGCTACCTATTGTTCAAACAGTTGCCTGATTACACGCTGCTCGCTTTTACCAACCCGACTGCACAGAATGCTTGGACAAACTGTTAATTGCATCACTGAAGACAGAACTCCTTCCGTCGCCGTAGAAGTTTCAGAAGCCCGAGCGTTATCAGAGGCGGTAGTCATTCCCAACCCGCCTCTCAAAATCAGCAAAGCTTCAACTCGCACAAGCCTACAGGCAGCGACCCTTGATGGTGTCTTTGCTACAGTTTTTGGCTGCGTCACTGGCGGTGTTCTGTTGACTAACTTTTTGCTGGAACTGGGCGCAACGAGTGTGGAAATAGGTCTACTCTCGTCGATTCCGATGTTAGTGAACTTGCTGCAACCGCTAGGAGCTTACATTTCAGAGCGAACGACCAGCCGTCATCGATACAGCTTATGGATTTTTGGCTCGTCACGATTACTGTGGCTGATTCTGTTCCTGGGAATCGTAGCGTTGAGCGATTCTCAAACCGGACGGCATCGCCTTGTGATTTGGACGCTCGTCATTTCTTTCGCAACGCATATCTTAGGCGCTTTAGGCAGTGCCTCTTGGTTTAGTTGGATGGCGGTGCTAGTTCCCCGACAGTTACGGGGACGATATTTTGGCATTCGCAACAGTGCCGCTAGTTCAATTAATCTCATCTGCGTACCGTTGATGGGATTAGGAATTTCCATCTGGCAGGGTGGCACAATCCAAGGCTACAGCATTGTTTTAGGTTTAGGTATTGCGGCAGGAATAATCAGCCTAGCGTTTCAGTTCTTCATGGCGGACGTGAATCCGCTTTCACCCCTACCCGATCGCAAACGTAGTACGACTCAGGAGAGCGTTGACTCAGATCCCAAGTGGTACAAGGATACTAACTTTTTAACATTTTTGATTTATTTTAGCGTTTGGATGTTCGCTGTTAATCTCAGCGCTCCGTTTTTCAACCTTTATATGTTGGATAATCTGCATCTGGATATCAGCTTAGTGACGCTGTACGGCAGCTTAACGGCTGGGGCAAATTTGCTGATGTTAGTGCTGTGGGGTCGATTGGCAGATCGGATAGGCAATCGACCTGTCCTGGTATTGGTCGGTATCCTAGTGGCAATCACACCTCTATTGTGGCTGGGAATTGGGAGTAATTCAGCGTCTTTGTGGGTATGGATACCCCTGATTCATCTCTTAACCGGCGGAACGTGGGCTGCAATTGACTTGTGTTGCAGCAATCTACAAATGAGCGTTGCACCTTCCCCAAAAAGCCAAGCTACCTATTTTGCGATCGCGGCAGCTATTGCTGGTGTCACTGGTACGATTGGAACTACGGCAGGAGGCTTTCTCGCTCAGTTAACGAGTCTTGGTAGCTTACCGGGATTATTCGCCCTCTCCGCTGTGTTGCGATTAGTCGCATTATTGCCCCTAATCTTTGTCCGAGAACATCGTTCTATGTCGCTGCTCGAACTATGGCGTGACGTGAAGCTCTCGCTGAGTCCATCGCTCAATCTGTTGGGTAAGAACGAGTTACGCCTGCGCTTAAATCCGCAAACCATCTTAATACAAGCTGTAGCGTGGACTAATCGCCTTAAATAGGGCATGTAGGGCAAGAGACATGAATTCTCAGAATTTCTTGCCTCTTCC
>DATNPC010000356.1:0-4022 GCA_036703375.1 Allocoleopsis sp. | reverse complement strand
TCCTATATGAAATCGCTCTATAAATATCCCCAAGCGGCGTTTCCGTATGCTCAATTAGTCGAGGAAAATCGCCGCAGAAATCGCCTAGAACCTGAATTTGAACTGATTGATACGGGGGTATTTGCAGATGACCGTTACTTTGATGTGTTCGTGGAGTACGCCAAAGCCTCACCTGAAGATATCCTGATTCAAATTAGCATCGCTAACCGAGGGCCAGAAGCCAAAACGCTGCATCTTCTGCCCACCCTGTGGTTCCGGAATACCTGGTGTTGGAACTCGATTGAAGACAAGCCCGTTCTCAAGGTTTTCCAAAAAGATACTAACCTCAGCATCGTGGAAGCCTCTCATCCCACACTAGGAAAGCGATGGCTGTACGCTCAAGGAGCGACAGAACTTTTGTTTACAGATAATGAAACCAACTGCGATCGCATTTTTGGCATCAGTAACAAATCTGCTTACGTTAAAGATGGCATCAATGACTATCTAGTTCACGGTCGCAAAGAGGCAATCAATCCCCTACAAATTGGCACCAAAGCATCAGTTCACCATCAACTATCCATTGAACCCGGTCAAACTCAAATCGTGCAGCTGCGATTGAGCGATTCGTCAAATTTAGCTGAACCCTTTGGTCAAGAGTTTGACGAAGTTTTCCAAGTTCGCCAACAGGAAGCGGATGAATTTTATCAGCGCATCTGTCCAGTTGGGCTATCGGACGACGAGCGTAACGTACAGCGACAAGCCTTTGCCGGACTGCTCTGGAGTAAGCAATTCTATTACTATGTCGTCCATGAATGGCTCAAGGGCAACCCAGCAGAACTGTCGCCCCTTCCCGAACGCAAGCAGGGTAGAAATCGGGAATGGATTCATCTGTTTAATGACGACATTCTCTCGATGCCGGATAAGTGGGAATATCCCTGGTTTGCAGCGTGGGATTTGGCATTTCATCTCATCCCACTCGCCACAATCGATCCGGACTTGGCGAAGCATCAATTAACTCGTTTGACGCGGGAATGGTACATGCATCCGAACGGACAGATTCCTGCTTATGAGTGGCAATTTAGCGATGTTAATCCACCCGTTCAGGCGTGGGCGGCGATGCGGATCTATCAAATTGAACGAAAGATGTATGGGCGGAGCGATCGCTATTTTCTCGAACGGGTATTTCAGAAGTTGCTACTCAACTTTACCTGGTGGGTAAATCGGAAAGATGCGGCAGGAAAAAATGTATTTCAGGGTGGCTTTCTCGGGTTAGACAATATTGGGGTGTTTGACCGAAGTGCGGAACTCCCTACCGGTGGATATATCAATCAGGCCGATGGTACGAGTTGGATGGGAATGTATTGCCTGAACATGCTGACGATTGCGCTAGAACTGGCGCAGTACGATCCTACGTATGAAGATATCGCCAGTAAGTTTTTTGAACATTTTCTCTACATCGCTGATGCGATCGATGGGATAGGAGAGGCAGAAATATCCTTGTGGGATGAAGAAGATGGCTTCTACTACGATGCTCTGCAATGCCCCGGCGGACATAATTTCCCGATGAAAGTGCGATCGATGGTGGGGTTGATTCCGCTATTTGCGGTTGCTACCTTAGAACCAGATGTGTTGAAGAAACTACCCGATTTTAAGCGGCGGATGGAGTGGTTTATTCGCAATCGCCCTGACTTAAAACAAAATGTTGCCTGCATGGAAACGCCAGGTGTGGGTGCGAGGAGACTATTAGCAATCGCGTATCGAGAAAAACTCCGACGCATTTTACACAAGATGTTGGATGAACAGGAATTCCTAAGTCCATACGGTATCCGTGCTGTGTCTAAATTCCATCAATCCCATCCCTATCTTTTCGAGTTTGGCGGACAGCAGTATCGCGTGGATTATGAGCCAGCCGAATCTAGTACCGGCTTATTTGGCGGTAATTCTAACTGGCGCGGCCCGATTTGGTTTCCGGTGAATTATTTAATTATTGAGTCGCTGCAAAAGTTTCATTACTATCTGGGTGATGATTTTAAAGTGGAGTGTCCCACCGGTTCAGGAAAAATGATGAACCTTTGGGACGTGGCTAGAGAAATATCTCAAAGGCTGAGCCAGATTTTTCTTAAAGATGCGTCCGGGCGGCGTCCGGTTTATGGAGGAACGGAGAAATTTCAAACCGATCCGTATTGGCACGACCTGATTCTCTTCTATGAGTATTTTCATGGAGAGAATGGTGCAGGCATTGGTGCGTCTCATCAAACCGGATGGACAGGGTTAGTCGCCAAGCTCATTCAGCAATGTGCGGAATATAGCGATCGAACTCCAACAAGCAATTCAAAATCTAAAATCTAAAATCCAAGATTTAAAATTGTTTTGTTATCGAGGCATTTTCTGCTGTTAGTCTAAGCATCTTGAAACACGTCGGTCGAAAACATCTCGGTTAAGATACGCAGATAGGGTAAAAAGGTTGCCATATTTTCAGGCGGCAAGCGATCGTGCATATCCCAACCGAGAGTTTTCATCATGTCTTGTACTAGTTTCCAACTCACCTTGAGGCGAGGATATAACATGACGCAAAGGGGAAATAGTTCCTGCTGTACTGAGCGAATATCGTCCTCTAAAACACACAGGCACAGATACACCTGAAACATCTCTACATCGCGGATACTAGCGGTTTTAACCGTACTATTGCTTAAAGGTCCACTATAGCTCTCGTATTTGGGATGCGATCGGCAAATCTGATTGCAAACCGAGACAGCAATTTTGCTGCTAACGGGTAAAAGATTCTGAACTGCCGAGAGTGCAGGAGAATCAAAGGGATGGTTGGCAGCTGCTTCGTAAGCGGCTTGAAGCGGCATGTACATGTGGTCGTCCATCACCTTTAAGTAAGGCATCCACAGGATGCGCTCGGTGTGAGAGAGCCATTCTAAGAGCTTTTGTCCCGTGTAGTGGAACTGCATGCTCACGAAGCCAATGGCGCGGCGATCGACACTAGTATATTTCTGACGGACTTGACCGAAGTCTTTACCGACAATTACAGATAGCCGTCGCGGAGTCGCTCGCTCTGCGTAGGCATTCAGCACTTTTTGAAAGAGCAGGCGCGTATCGGCAGCAATCTCCACAGGATTAATTAACTCTGGATTAATGCCGTGGCGTCGAATCTCTTCGGAAAGTAACGTTTCTGTGAGAGCCCAGGCTTGTGCGCTGGCCAAATTTAAGTTTTGCATCAGCTTTTGAGCCGTGCGCTCTCGCCCTTCTTTACCAGCAATTTCCTTGACGCTTTCGGCATCGTTCGCCCCCAACTCTTCCTCTGGGGCTGTAACGGAAACGTAATATTTCCGCGCCCAGAGCGCAGCGAGAGAGTGAACGTTTGATTTTGACGATCTAGCGGTAGAGACTCTAGGGGAACACTCACCAGTTTGAGATCTGGTAACGGAAAGTCCAGGGAGCTGAGTTTGACCCCCTGTAGATGCTAGCGAGTAAGCCATGTGGTGTTAGTGACGTGATATGTCGATGTAAAAATACGCCATGCCGTATTTTTACTTATCTTTTTAATGTAGCAAAGAAAATTTTGATTATTATTAAGATAAATTAGAACTTCGCATTATTTGTCTAAGTCGATGCTGTAATATCCAGTAATAGACCCTCCCGACGAAAAAAGGCTTTTTCTCAGGAGCGATCGCCTTGAGGATCGTCAATTTTGCACGAGCTAGCCATCTTTAGCGGCTGTTTGGCGAAAAACAAGCTAATTTATTGTGCTAAAAAAAACCGTCTTTACCTGTCGGAATAGGCTTTTTTCAGACTAAGAGTTCTAGAGCTTTCTTAACAGCTTTTGCCAGCTTGCCGTATTACACAAGCGGGGAATTTGGTCAAGCCGTGTATTACAAACGTTCAGAATCAGGCGGCGACCGAATAGTATTTTTATCTTGCGTTACCCGTTAGGGACGTGGGGAATGATGTCACGAAATATAGCAGAGGCCCGCTCGGCATTCTGCTACGTCCAGCCTATGCCTAGCACGCTCACTGTTTCGTCACGGGTGTCTACC
>DATNPC010000355.1:0-4708 GCA_036703375.1 Allocoleopsis sp. | reverse complement strand
CTGGGCGGCCTCTGCGCCTCTGTGGTTTAAATCCTCCTTCGCCTCTCTCGCCAACTCCTCTAACAACTCTCGTAAAGGCGCAAACCCCTGCGCCCCTCCATCCACTAAATCCTCATCCAACTTCGCCTCTACCGCCCGTTCTCGCAGCACCCGAATATCCGCCAAACCCATGCCATACGCCGACAACACCCCAGCGAACGGATGAATAAACACCTGCTTCATCCCCAACGCATCTGCGATCGCACAAGCATGTTGTCCACCCGCACCCCCGAAACAACACAACGTATATTCCGACACGTCATACCCGCGCTGGAGGGAAATTTTCTTAATCGCATTCGCCATTTTCTCAACTGCGATCGCCAGAAATCCCGCTGCCACCTCTTCCGGCGTCCGGTTATCCCCAATCTCCGCCGCTAATTGCGCGAATTTCTGCCGTACCACTTCCCCATCTAACGGCAAATCGGCATTCGAACCAAACACTTTGGGAAAGTAATCCGGTTGCAATTTCCCCACCATCACATTGGCATCTGTCACCGTTAGCGGGCCTCCCTTCGAGTAGGACGCTGGGCCGGGATTTGCCCCCGCCGACTCCGGTCCCACCCGATACCGCGCCCCATCAAATTGCAGAATCGAACCACCTCCCGCCGCTACCGTGTAAATCGACATCATCGGCGTCCGCAACCGCACGCCTGCTACTTCGGTTTCAAACGTGCGTTCGTACTCCCCGTTGTAGTGAGCGACATCGGTTGAGGTGCCGCCCATGTCGAAGCTGATAATTTTGTCGAATCCTGCAATCTTGCTCGTCTGTACCGCCCCGACAATTCCACCCGCAGGCCCGGATAAAATGCTGTCTTTCCCCTGGAATTGCCGAGCATCGGTCAGTCCACCGTTGGATTGCATGAACATCAACTGGATGGGAGATGCCTGTAGAGTCGCTCCTACGCTCCCTGACAACTGACGGGCTACCTGGTCTACGTAGCGGCGCAGAATCGGGGATAGATAAGCATCAACAACTGTCGTGTCGCCCCGACTCACCAACTTCATTAATGGACTAACTTCATGGGATACTGAAACTTGGGTAAAACCAATAGAGCGTGCTATGGTGGCTACTTCCTTCTCATGCGCCGGATAGCGATAGCCGTGCATGAAAACAATGGCACAGCTACGAATCCCTGCGTCGTAAGCATCCTGCAACGACTTCCAAACTGACTCCAAATTGACAGGCGTTAACTCTTCCCCTTGAGCGTTGTAGCGTTCTTCGACCTCAATCACCCGTTCGTAGAGCATTTCTGGTAGGACAATCTCCAGGGCAAAGATATCGGGGCGATTTTGGTAGCCGATGCGTAGGGCATCCCGAAAACCTTGAGTGATGACGAGTACGGTGCGATCGCCTTTGCGTTCCAAGAGCGCGTTCGTGGCTACCGTCGTCCCCATCTTTACCACTTCAATGCGATCGGCTGGGATAGGCGCATCGGCAGGAATTCCCAGAATATCTCGAATGCCTTGGACGGGTGCATCGGTGTAGCGTTCCGGATTCTCCGATAACAGCTTATGAATAATTAATTGACCATCAGGACGCCGCGCCACGATATCCGTGAACGTGCCTCCGCGATCGATCCAGAATTGCCAACGGTTCTCTCCCGGCAACGATGCACTCATGCGATTCCTCATTAGACGTTCCAATAATTACGCTTATTTTGACAATAGACCTCTAACAAAAGTCAATTCTTGCGGTCTAGTATTACTACTTATCTCTCTTAGTAAGCCAAGTATGCAAGACGTCTTGACGCATCTTGCCCATCCATTTTGAAACAATTTATTTGTAGTTTTTGTTAATTCTCGGGTGAGAGTTTAATAATTGGCGCTCGCGCAATTTCACTAATTTAACTTTTTGGCTAACTCTAATCTTCTAATTTTAGATGATTCAACTTCATGGTTGTAGATGGTTCAACTTCATGGTTGGCTTAAATTCTGGCGTTTTCTCCCAGTGGTTACTTAATAAGGTTAATGCCATACTATTATCCGGCATCAGCAGTTAGATACTATGAAGAGAGAAAAATTCAACTGGTTCAGAATAGCTTTGCAACTCAGGGGTTCGGTTATTCCATCCATTTGGAAGCGAGTAGTTTTTTGTGGTTCATTCGGTCTTTTGGTCTCTATTGCTTATGCTCTTAACTTGTCTGTATCTAATCAAGTTTTGGGTACGGTTATTCCCAGCATCGTTTTAGGTCTATTATTGGTATTTAGAACGAATACCGCCTACGAGCGATTCTGGGAAGGTCGCAAATGTTGGGGAAGTATAGTGACGAATATCCGTAACCTAGCGCGGCAAATTTGGGTATCAATTTCCGAAATCGAACCCAGCGATCGAGAGAAAAAAATCCAAGCCCTACGCTTATTGGTTGCTTTTGCTGTGGCTACTAAATTGCATCTTCGAGGTGAGCCTGTAAATGCTGAGTTAGAAGAATTATTGTCTCCCGAACAATACTATAGACTCAAGTCAATGAAGCATCCTCCCTTAGAAGTTGCGTTTTGGATTGGGGATTATCTTCAGCTACAAGCTCATCGTGAAACTCTCAATCCCTGCCATCTCTCCACCCCCTTAGGATTGCTCAATAATATGGTAGAAAGCTTGGGAGGTTGCGAGCGCATTTTGAAAACGCCCATGCCCTTAGCTTATGCCATTCATCTCAAGCAACTCTTGTTACTCTATTGCTTTTTATTGCCGTTTCAACTCGTGCAATCACTAGGATGGTGGACTGGCCCCGTGATTGGACTGGTTAGTTTTACTTTATTTGGAATAGAAGCTATTGGGATTGAAATTGAAAATCCTTTTGGTTACGATGCGAATGACCTTCCGCTAGATGCTATTTGTGCCGCAATGCGGCGAAATATTGAAGATTTAATCAGTCTTAGTCCTAGTGTTGGGGCGTATGAACAGAGAGAGAGTGGCGTTGAAAGAAATTCCAAATCGTCTCCGTTGCATTAAACCCAAGTTGGGCATTGAACTGATTGATACTGGCATCTTGAGAAGCACCACCCGGCCATAAATGTCCACCATCCACGACAGCCATCAGGGTAATCTCTGAACCATCGCGGCAACTGGAGGAATCAGAGACTTTGACTTTGAAGCGATCGCTCGGTTCGGGATCGGGTAATTCTTTGACTCGATCGGATGAGGTACACTGGTCGTGCGATCGCCAAAAGTCTATCGCATCTGGAATCGATATCAGTCCACCGTGTTGGCCTTTAACATCACCTTGATAATGGACAGCAAGATCGTTTGTGCCATTAATCATCAACATGGAAATCGGAGTGTTAGGCTGACATTGGCGTTGGACTCGATAGGGCAGAGAACCCGCGACGGAGGCAAAAGCCGCAATGCGATCCGGTAATTCGCAAGCTAAATCCTGAACCAGAATTGCTCCCCTGGAAAAGCCTGTCGCATAGATTCGTTGCGTGTCAATGCTTCTAATTTGCTCGATGCGATCGAGCAATGCCGAAACAAAGGAAACATCATCGATATTAGTCAAGGCGCTGTGATGACTTCCCCTAAGATTCCATCTACTATCAATACCATTGGGATAAACGGCGATAAACCCTGCTTTTTCGGCCAACTCGTTGAAGCGGGTAACATCAGCAATGGAGCGTCCGCTACCATCATCTCCGTGAAAGACTAGAACCAATGGCATCGGATGGCTAGGATTATACGAAGTCGGAGTGTAGATCTCGTAGGTGCGTAACCGTCCGCCATCGCTGAATTCTCCGGAACTATAACCGTTAGTCAGGGTTGACTCAGACACACTTCCGGCATTGGCTTGAATTGAACGAACAGCGATTGTGAAACTCATTGAGAGTAAGCAAACAATTGCTGCTAGAGGAACTAAATGCTTAGGATAAATCTTCACGGTTGTCGCTCAAATCCAAGTCAATCGAGTAGTAGTAAGATTATTCAAATCAATGCAGCTTATTTCCACAATATCGGCGAGTGCTGCATTATTACTTCGCCCAGAAGAATGACCTCGCTGAGCAAGAAATAGTTCCGAGTGGCTCGATGCGATCGCTTCTTACTGCCTTGACAATGGAAACAGCATCCGTCTGGGGATAGAAAGCAGGAAGCATGCCAGCTTGATAATAGTAGTGCGATCGCGTAGCGTGCGCGTTAGCGCCAACATCCTGTTCGCGGACTTCTAGGATAAACGTTATATTATTGAGATTAAACTCTAATCTATCTGGAAAGATTCATTCTACTTCTATTGAATTCTATTTAATCTGCGTTTTTTCAGACAATGCCCTATTTAACAGATGCTCGCGATATCAAAAATAGAATTTTTGAATATACCCAAGCTGAAGTGCTTTGGTTAGATACAGAGGTGGCTGAGTATCAGAGCCGAAAACCCAGGCTGTCTTTGATTCAGATTTTAAGTGAACCCCATGATATGACGGGTGAACATGTCGATATTTTAGATGTATTAGACCAACCTGAACTCATCGAGTATTTTAGCGATCGCATTATGGCAACCGCCGCGATCGAGAAAGTTTTTCACAATGCCAGCTACGATCTAAAGCTCTTAGGAAAAACTAAAGCGAAAAGTATCACCTGTACGTTAGAACTTGCCAAACAACTTCCCTACTACTTACTACAGGTTCCCAATCTCCAACTGAAAACCCTAGCCGAACAACTGTGCTACTTTCCACCAATTGATAA
>DATNPC010000354.1:0-5674 GCA_036703375.1 Allocoleopsis sp. | reverse complement strand
CAGCGTTACCTACAACCCCAACCAAACTGATGTAGCAGCGATTCAAAATGCCGTGGATGTGGCTGGATATTCTGCTGTGCCCATGCAAGATGACGTACTTGCCCCAGAAGATGATGCAGAACGGCAGGCACGGCAAAGTGAAAATCAGGACTTGACCCGCAAAGTGTGGGTTAGCGGTATTATCAGTGCTGTTCTGGCGATTGGTTCGCTGCCTGCGATGACGGGATTGCCGATTCCCGTCATTCCCATGTGGCTGCACAATGGGTGGCTACAGCTTGTACTCACCGCTCCAGTATTGTTTTGGGCGGGTAGATCTTTCTACATCAATGCCTGGAAAGCTCTGAAGCGCCATACGGCGACAATGGATACGCTAGTAGCAATTGGCACAGGGGCAGCTTACCTCTATTCTCTATTTCCCACTTTCTTACCCCAGTGGTTTATCAGTCAGGGACTTAAACCCGATGTGTACTTTGAAGCGGCATCTGTAATTATTGCATTACTCTTGCTGGGACGACTGTTGGAGAACCGCGCTAAGGGACAAACCTCAGAAGCGATTCGTTCTCTTATGGGTTTGCAGGCAAAAACAGCGCGGGTGATTCGCAATGGACGAGAGGTGGATATTCCCATCGCTGACGTGGTTTTGAGAGATATCGTTCTAGTTCGTCCTGGTGAAAAAATCCCGGTGGATGGAGAAATTGTTGAGGGTTCCTCCACCATTGATGAGGCGATGGTAACGGGTGAAAGTCTGCCTGTAAAGAAGCAGCCCGGTGATGAAGTGATTGGAGCCACTATCAACAAAACCGGAAGCTTCAAATTCCGAGCCACACGAGTGGGTAAAGATACGTTCTTGGCACAAATCGTCAAACTGGTACAGCAAGCACAAGGCTCTAAAGCACCGATTCAGCGATTAGCCGATCGCGTTACGGGATGGTTCGTTCCTGTTGTAATTGCTATTGCGATCGCTACCTTCATTATCTGGTACAACGTCATGGGCAATGTCACGATGGCATTGATTACCACGGTGGGTGTGCTAATTATTGCTTGCCCTTGTGCCCTTGGTTTAGCAACACCAACGTCGATCATGGTAGGAACGGGTAAGGGAGCAGAAAATGGCATTTTAATCAAGGGGGCAGACAGTCTAGAACTGGCGCACAAACTGCAAACAATTGTTCTTGACAAAACAGGCACAATTACCCAAGGTAAACCCACCGTAACCGACTTTGTAACGGTTAATGGGACAGCTAACAGCAACGAGCTAAAACTTCTGCATCTAGCTGCCTCTGTTGAACGGAATTCAGAACATCCTCTGGCGGCAGCAGTAGTGCAATATACTCAATCTCAAGGGGTGAAATTGACAGACTCACTGGAGTTTGAAGCAATTACTGGCAGTGGTGTGCAAGGATATGTGTCCAATCAATGGGTGCAAATTGGAACGCACCGTTGGATGAATGAACTCTTAATTGATACCAGTAGTTTGCAGCAACAGTGGGATCGATTGGAATATCTCGGCAAGACAGTTATTTGGATGGCAGTGAATGGCAAAGTAGAAGCAATTATGGGCATTGCCGATGCCGTGAAACCGTCTTCTCTCGTCGCGATTCGTGCATTACAGAAAATGGGATTGTCCGTAGTTATGTTGACTGGAGACAACCGCCGCACGGCTGAAGTAATTGCTCGTGAAGTCGGCATCCAGCGAGTATGCGCTGAAGTTCGCCCCGACCAAAAAGCTGCAACTGTTGAGAAACTTCAGTCTGAAGGTAAGATTGTGGCAATGGTGGGGGATGGGATTAATGATGCGCCTGCTCTAGCTCAAGCCGATGTGGGAATGGCAATTGGCACGGGGACGGATGTAGCGATCGCTGCAAGTGACATTACCCTCATCTCTGGTGATTTACAAGGCATTGTTACTGCGATTCAACTCTCTCGTGCCACTATTCGCAACATCAAACAAAATTTGTTCTTTGCCTTCATCTACAACGTGGCAGGAATTCCCATCGCCGCAGGTATTCTCTTTCCCTTCTTCGGTTGGTTGCTCAGTCCGATTATTGCAGGTGCAGCAATGGCATTTAGTTCCGTTTCAGTAGTGACAAATGCGCTGCGGTTGCGTAACTTTCAGCCCAAAACATTTGGCTAAGTGAATCAATCAGGTAAAGGAGAATGATGATGTTCAACAAAGTAACATTTTTCGTAACGTTAGCAGGATTTGGGTTTTTGTTAGGAGCAATTTCAGGGGCAATTACATAGGAGGTTTTCCAATGGTAAACAAAACAGCAATCATCGGTAGTATCGCCAGTTTAGGACTTGGGATAGGAATTGCTTCAGGCGTCGCCGTTGCACAGATGCCTCATGAGATGAATGAGAGGCACTCGTCCAATACAGAGCAAACAGCACAGTTTCGCCGCATTGAACAACCATTAGGAAATAAGGTTGCCGTCACACTTGGTGGATTGGGACTGATTGGTTTAGAACTGTGGTGGTTCCTACTCAGCAAACCCAAGTCTCGCCAAGCAACGACACAGGGAGGAATCCAAGAAATCACTGTTACAGTAGATGGGGGTTATGAACCGAGTCAGATTGCGGTTCAAGCGGGTCAACCTGTACGGCTCAACTTCTACCGTAAAGATGCTAGCAGTTGTCTTGAGGAAGTTCGATTTCCCGACTTCCGCATCGCAAAAGAACTTCCCCTCAATCAAACGACAGCGATTGAGTTTACGCCTGATAAACCTGGTAGATATGAGTTTACCTGCGGCATGAATATGTTTCGAGGCGTGGTGGAAGTGCAGTCTGCGGATGTAACAGCAATAGCCCCTCCTGCAACAGTACCGCAGCCTATTCATCACACAGACGATTCAACTGTTCCAACGTCTAGTGTTGAAGCAACGATGACATCAGAGGGAATACAAGAGGCGACAGTCGCGGTTGAAAAGGGATATCAACCGAAGCGCGTGATTGTCGAAGCAGGACAACCCGTTCGCTTGCACTTCCAGCGCAACAATCTCAGTAAGTGCTATGACAAGTTACTGATTCCAGACTTTACCGTTGCTGTTGACCTTACACCTAACAAAACAACAACGGTGGAATTCACACCAGAACAACCGGGTGAGTATGAATTTATGTGTGGGATGAAGATGAATCATGGAGTGATTGAAGTCCATGCTTCTAACAACTCCAGCAACGAAAAAGCGATCGCTCAACGTTTGGTATAAACCAGTTAGGCAGTAGGATTGCCTTATCTGTCGCTCTCATCGCATGACAGTAAAAACCGACAGAGCAATTTAGTGAAAGTTTTGGTTTCAGTCTCAGTGAATTGTTCCAGGAATTGATTTTCCTTAGTGTCAGTACCAGAGTACAACTACATCGCTAAAAATTAGCTGATGTTCCCTACCCTCTTGACTCTCCAGCTAACTAGAGAGTTTAGGATCAGGTGAGATGATTAGCTTCACTACCACCCAACCCTCGATAGCGCAAGCGAGTAAAGCTGTTCAGATCGCATCTAATCTAGGAGTTCAGTTATGTTAGTTCAAGATCAGCCAAAACTCATTGGTTCAATTGCTAAAGAAAGCGGTATCCCCATTAAAACCATTCGCTACTATGACGAGTTGGGTTTGCTCAAGACGTTTGGCAGAACAGAAGGTGGCTATCGCCTATTCAGATCGGATGTCTTTACTCGCTTGAGCTTTATCAAACGTGCACAAAGCCTGGGACTGAGTCTGTCAGAGATTAAAGAGTTTCTAGATGTGCATGACCAAGGAGACTTACCTTGTGACCATATTAAGCTGAAGCTAGAAGATAAGCTAACAGCGATCGAGCAGCAAATTCAACAACTGGAAATTCTCAAACAGGAGCTAAAGGGACTCCTGTCAGGTTGGTCAGCTATTCCTGAACATCCTGAAGAAACAATTTGCCCAATTTTGAACGGAGTTAAGAGCAATATTTCTATCTATAGAAATTAGAAAGGGCTTATGAATGCAACTTCCTAATGTTGCTCACAATCCACTTTTTTTATGAGGAATTTAGAGCTGATTTATCAAGTAAGATAATCTCAAATCGAGTGCCCTTTAAAGACTGCTTGATTTCAGCTCGTCAAAGCCAGCTGCACTGCTGTCCAAATTCCGAGTCCCATCAGACCAACACCGACCAGGTGACGAACAGGGAAACCCCAATGAGTCATCCTCTCAACAAAAATGATGATGGTAAAAAGAACCATTGTTACCAAGTTCATGACATCAAATGCAAGCAAAACAAGCATTAGTCCCCAACAGGTGCCGATGCAATGGTTGCCGTGGTGAATTCCCAGTGAGAAAGCTTCCCTGACTCCTTTGCACCCTTGGTGGGTCATGAAGTCAGTTTGTGTCTGGTGATGACCTAAAAAAGCCTTTTTTAAAGGAGTAAATTGGTAAAGACCTGCTATTAAGGGAATTGCGATTATACTCACCTGCTGGAAACTGGTCAGCTGGCTGCTGACCTTTCCGGTTAACATGGCCAGATAAGCAAATAGTCCAAAAAGTGTCCAAGGTATCATATAGCCCACCACAAAGACTCCAGTGAGGCCCAAGACTTGACCCCGATCTGTTGGCTGTCGGACTAAACGGTTAAATGACAGGATTGTGGGGGCCGCTGAAGGAAACATCATGGCTACGATCATGACGATCCACATCAGCAAGAAAGCAACTAGTGTAGCTCTACTGTCACCCATTGAACTGGATGCGGCTCCCATCTCAGTCATCATCCGAACTTGATAAACGGTAATCAGCCAAGCAAGTAAGGTAACAAAACTAAGGCTCCCTCCAAGAATGCCTAGTTTACGAAAAAGGTTCGCCAAATGTTCAAACATTAGAGTGCTTCCTTATATACCGCTTCTTCCCTAAACGGGCAACCAATCGAGTTCCATCATCTACTAACGAGTGCATGACGGGAATGACGATGAGCGTGAGCAGGGTGGAGATGCTTAATCCTCCCAGAATCACTGTAGCGATTGGCGAGTAAGCATCCATCCCAGTATCAGGGAAAAACGCGAGTCGGATAATGACCACTAAAGTGATAATTACGGTCATGAGAATCGGTTTTAGCCTGATGGGACCTGCCTCACGGATAGCGACATCTCTAGGAATATTCTGCTTGCGTTTGGTCAGAATCAGATCAATCAGCAGGATTGCCCCAGCGACATCAATTCCTGACAGAATGATAATCCCCAGAATGGAAACTGTGGAAAATGTCTGTCCAGCTAGTAATAAGGCTCCAAACACCCCTGCCAGTTCTAAGGGAATTGACAGCATCATGTTGAGTGGCTGGATGAACGAGCCGAACTGAACCACTAGGATTAGATAAATCAGTACCAGAGAAAGTACAAGTCCTCTGAGTAACCGACCAAATTCGATCATCATGTCGGTCATATCACCCATCGAATCCAGACCATAACCTGGGGGAAAATCAAGTTCCGCGCCTGCTTTCATTGCCACCGCCATCGATAGATCCATCGAGGCCGGACCTTGCTTGCGATAAAACCCATTGACGTAGACGACCCGGCGACCATTGACGTGTTCAATCAAGCTAGGTCCCTTGCTCTGCTCAAGGGTAACAACCGTATCGAGAGGTACCTGCTTTCCATCTGGGGTTGTGAGGTAAGTCGCGGCTAAGTCTTGAGCGTTCCCTCGGTCTTTCTGGTCGTAGCGCA
>DATNPC010000353.1:0-21120 GCA_036703375.1 Allocoleopsis sp. | reverse complement strand
TGATAACAGACTCCAAAACCTGAATTTAGGTGATGGAGTTTAGATGCACAGCAGCTTAGCAATTTGAGATTTTGGATTGTGGATGGAAGATAGTCTTACCAGTAGGTAGTTTCAGACATTCAAATGTGGCAAATCTAAACTCAATTGGTATCACTCAGCTCACGATTAGCTCAGCTTTAGCCATGATATTCCTTGTCGGAGGCTGTACAGAAGACTCACTGCCACCACCAACAGCCCCCTTTCCAACTGAGTCATCAAGTCTTCCTAACCAGACAAAATCAGCAAAACCCTCACTCAACTCACTACAAAAGACAAGCCAAAAGCAAGCGATTTTCGTCTTAGGGGGAGCAGCCGAGCGAGAACGGTTTGCCGCTAAATTCGCCCAGAAACACCCAGGCTTACCGATTTGGGTGTCTTCTGGTAGTCCAGAAGCCTACGCACGAAAAATTTTTGCCCGAGCAGGCATCAACAAGAGTCGCGTCCACTTAGACTATCAAGCTTTGGATACGGTGACGAACTTCACAACGTTGGTGGACGTGTTTCAAGCTCAGGGGATTGGTAGCGTTTATTTGATTACCTCATCCGATCATATGCGTCGCGCTCGCGTTATCGGAGAAATCGTACTGGGTAGTCGAGGCATTGGGTTAAAGCCCGTACCCGTTCCGACCCAGCGCATGCCTGAACCTCCTGAAAAATGCCTTCGGGATGGGATGAGAGCTCTCCTGTGGCTAGGCACTAATTCTACAGATGCTAGTGTCGGGGAGGGAACTGCTACGATGGCAGGGTCAAAGCCAGACTATTCCCAAAAACTCGATGAGTGCTACAGATAAGCTGTCAAGCATTTGATTTACTGGTTGAGACTAACAGGGAGACGGGGAGACATGGGGACGGGGAGATTCTGGAGGCGAATTGAGGGTTTTTCTCAAAACCTAAAAATATACGAACTTTAGATTCGAGTTAGCTTACTTCACTATTCACTGCTCACTGTTCACTGCTCACTGTTGCAAAGCAAACTCCGAACTAATCGTCCAGCGCCTACCATCATGCATGAGTAGCGTGAGATGGGATGGCGCAAACTCATACTCCAAGGATCGATTCTGAAATTCAGGCCATGCCGCTCGGAAGTTCTGCCGCGTCAAGTCTTTAAAGGCAACGGTCATGTGAGGGGAAAAGGGACGGTTTTTGGACGCTTCGTGAACAATCCCTACAGTTTCCTCCAGATATGTCATCAAATCGTTTTGCAATGCGAGGAGTTCGGGTGTCTTGAGGACGTTGATGTAGATGACGCGAGGGACGAAAGCACCAAATCCGTTGAGAGTTATTGGCACGGGTACCTGAGTTTGGGCAAACGTTCTCAGGCACTGTTCCAGTGCTGGCAGGTTATCCAGCGACCATTCAAAAGGCGGTTGCAGGGTGACATGGGGCGGTGACTTTAGAGCATGTCGGCTATTGTAGGTTTGAGCGAAGTACTCCTTAATTTCAGTAGCCTGGTCTTGAATCGCCTGCGGCGGCAGGAGTGCGATAAAAAAAAGACGGTTTGATTTATCCAAGGAAGTTTGCTTGCCAAATCAGTCAGCCTTTCTGATTGGTACCATAAATCCAGAATCATTGCATCCAACAGCTAAAATGCCCTGGTTTGTAAAAATTGAAGAAGGGATTGTTGATAAAGCCATCTTTGACCAGTACGTACCGGCTCACAAAGCCTATGTTCGCGACTTAATTGCTAAAGGTCATCGGGCAAAGACTGGCTATTGGGCCGAGAGAGGTGGTGGCATGCTGCTGTTTGAGGCGGCATCCCTCGATGAGGCAAACGCGATTATTGCCCAAGACCCATTGGTGCAAAACAAGTGCGTCAACTACAAGATTCACGAGTGGTGCATCATCGTCGAGTAGATCGAGGAGGTAAGAGTCTTGCTGGAGAATTACCACACATTCATCCGAAGGTGTTATGATAGTCAATGACCTGGACCCACGCGGTCGCAACGCTCAAACCTTGTCAGGACCGGAAGGTAGCAGCAATACGAGATGCTTGCGGTAGGCGTGGAATCCGGGTCTTTTAATTTTTATAAATTTGTACAGTGACTAATGATTTGTCTTATTTGTCGGTGGTGACAAATTGGTATCGTTAAGACAAATTATATGTGGCTGCGACAAATTGATGACGCTTAACTGCTAGTGCAAGAAGGCAGTCCAAATGAAAAAATTTCACCCTCTGAAGCCAGTTTTAAAGACTTAGTGGCATCGTTTACCAGGTAACGATAAAGTTTGGCATCTCAGGATTTCCTTCATCGATTTCAGCCTTTTTCCCTGACTCACTTGATCGTCGTGGGTACCTTGACTGCGGTTTGGTGGCAAATTATTGCCTGGGGAGTGAAGCGGCGGGAAACGCAGCAGTCGATCGCACTTGAGAAAAGGGTTGCCATAGTTTATCTTCTCCTGTGGATTGCTTTTCATGGCTGGTGGTTACTGCCCGCTAACTTTAACCCAGCGCGATCGCTTCCCCTCCATATCTGCGATATTGTGTCTATCCTGATGCCATCAGCTTTGATCTGGCGAAAACGGTATCTGATTGCATTGCTCTACTTTTGGGGCATTGGGTTTAGCATACAAGGTCTGTTAACCCCCGATCTGCAAGTGGGATTGCTCAACCCTCTGTTTTGGCTCTTCTGGTTCCATCACGCCACGATTGTAGGAACCGCATTCTACATGGTGATAGTGCATCGATTTCAGCCAACACGTAGAGATTATGGCTGGGCAGTGAGGGCTGGGCTAGTTTATTTAGCCTGTGTCTTTCCGATCGATGCCATTTGGGGCTACAACTATGGCTATCTAGGCAACTCGCGCCCCAGTCAACCCTCCTTGATTGATTGGTTTGGACCGTGGCCCTGGCGAGTTGGGGTTATGGTTGCTCTTTCTTGGTTGGGAATGGCTCTTTTGCTCGCGCCCTGGGAATGGATGCGACACAAAACGCAGTCCCCATGATTAGACCTCTTCTAGGAAAATAAGGCTTCAGGGCAGAAGGCACAAGGAATAAGAGTTTCCATATGAGGTCTCTTCAGTTAATCCTATTGCATAAAGCGCGGGAGTCTGACGGCTGGGTTTGCCCAATGCTCTGAATCTCGTGATTGCTTTGTAGATAGTCATGCAGCCAACTGCAACCCCGAGCAAGCAAATCGTCTAAATCCAAATTCCACAAAATCATCGTACCGTCTTTACTCGCAGAGGCAAGCCACTTGCCATCAGGACTAAAACTGACCCCCAGCACCGAATCGCTGTGATGCTCTAAGGTTTTAATCAAGTTGCCCTCTCGACTCCAGAGGTTCACAGTTTTGTCTTCGCTGGCAGAGGCAATTAACTTACTATCTGGACTGAAGGTCACGCAACTAACCGAACCATTATGACCTTTTAAGGTGGAGAGTAACTTGCCATCTCGACTCCAAAGTTTCACCGTACCGTCACTACTTGCAGAGGCAATCAATTGACCGTCGGGGCTGAAACTCACCCAGTTAACCGAACCTTTATGACCTTTTGCACCATTGAGAGTATGGAGTAATTGACCGTCAAGACTCCAAAGTTTGATTGTTTTATCTTCGCTGGCGGACGCAATTAGCTGACCGTCTGGGCTGAAGCTAACGCTCCAAATCTCACCGCCATGACCGGATAAGGTTTTCACTAAAGTACCGTCCGGACTCCAAAGTTTCACCGTTTTGTCTTCACTGCCAGATGCGATCGCTCCATCCTTCGAGAAGCTGACGCTCGTAACCCGATCGCGATGTCCCCGCAATGTTTTGAGCCATTTGCCATCTTTATTCCAGAGTTTGATGGTTTTGTCGTCACTCGCTGACGCAATCTCCTGACCATCAGGACTGATGGCAACTCCCTGAACCTTATCACTATGACCTTGAAGTGTCGCGAGTTCGGTACCATCACGTTGCCAGAGTTTAACTGTCTTGTCATCGCTGGCCGAAGCAAACGTCTGACCGTCAGGGCTAAACGCGATGCTATTGACCGATGCACGATGACCGTTGAGAGTAGTCAGCAATTGGCGATCGCGCGACCATAGCTTAATCGTATTGTCCCAGCTTGCAGTAGCCAGCGTTTTACTATCAGGACTGAAACTCACCCCCTGCACTAAATTACCGTGTCCCTTGAACGTTTCCAGCAACGTGCCATCAAGACGCCAGAGTTTGACGGTATTGTCGGCACTGGCAGACGCGATCGTTTGACCATCTGGACTAAACGTCACATTAACCACCCAACTCGAATGCCCGGTCAAGGTGCGTAACAGGGAACCATCCCGACGCCAGAGTTTGACCGTGTTGTCGGCACCGGCTGAGGCAATAATCTGACCATCGGGACTGAAACTCACGCTAGTGACAGCATTATCATCAGCCTTCCAGCTTTTGAGGAACGTGCCATCACGCTTCCAAAGAACAATCGTTTTGTCCGCACTAGCAGAGGCGATGAGTTGACCGTCTGGGCTAAAACTCACCCCTAAGACTCGATTGCGATGTCCGTTGAGGGTTTTGAGCAGAGTACCATCACGCTTCCACAGTTTCACAGTTTTATCGCGACTCGCACTGGCAAGGAGTTGACCATCGGGACTAAAACTCACGCGATCGACTTTGTCCGTATGACCCTTCAGCGTTTTGAGGAGAACGCCCTCTTTACTCCACAGTTTCACCGTATGGTCCCAACTCGCAGACGCAATTAGCTCGCCGTCGGGACTAAAGCTGACATCATAGACCCAAGCCGTATGACCGGGCAGGGTTTTTTGCAAGGTACCATCTCGATTCCACAATTTGATAGTTTTATCCTTACTGGCAGATGCCATCACCTTGCCATCAGGACTAAAACTCACGCTACTGACCCAATCCGTATGTCCCTCCAAACGGTTGCGTTCTCGTACCGAGTAAATCGCCTGTTGTAATGCGGCAATCACTCGCATCTGAGTTTCCGCCGTTGCCCCGATGGAACGTTGTAATTGGTTGCCTGCCTTGAGACTTTTGATTAGGGCGTCAAACTGGCGATTGGAGGCAACCAACGCTTCTGAGGACGCGCTGAGGTCGCTTAATCGGGCATTCGTTTCACCAATTGCCGCACGCAACCCCAGGGTGGCGGCGACGAGAGTCAGGGCAAACAGCGTCGCCCCTACTAAACGAGCTTTTTGCAAACTTTGGCGGAGAACTTGATTGAGTCTATCTTCCGTACTCCTTTGTTGAGCGGTTGCCTGCGCTAATTTAGCTCGTAACTCTTTTTCTCTTAGTTCGGCACGGAGTTGCTCGATTTTGTCTTGGCTGAGTTTATCTTTCTTACGTAACTCCTCCAATTCTGCTTGAAGGTTAAATTGCTCTTTCTGGCGGATAAACTCCACCATATAATCGTGGACTAATTGATAGCGACCGGTTGGCACTTCAGGAATGAGAAAGACTAAGCCAGACTTCTCTAAAATCTCTAAAATTAAGTCCAACTTGGCAGCTTGAATAAACGACTCTCCGGCTAATTCAGCACGGGTTTTTAAGGGGCGATTGTTACTTTCATCCGTGAGTAACTGTAAAATTAACCAGGCCGCATTCTCGTTTTCCGCTCCGCAATCTTTAATAACTTTTTCTAGAAACCGCTCAACCAGCTTCTGCTTAGGTCCCGATTGCTGATATTGCGCCAAGGTGGTAATGTTTTCGGCTTGAAGTTGAGCTCCAACCACCTGCAATTCAATCGGGCGAACAGTTCCTAACTCTCCGGCTAAATCTCTGACCAACTCATCGATTAACGCGGGTTCTAAATAAAAATGAGCGCGTTCGGTGAGGCTTTGGATAACGGAATGGGCATCTTCTCTAGAAAAGTTCCCCAGGGGATAGCGAATTTTTTTATCGAGGATATTATTGTTAATGACTTCTAGATTAAATTGCTCTATTTCTAGTAAGTAGTGAATATAGTCCTCTCGCAAGGAAAAAATGACTTTGATAAACGGTAGATTTAGGCAGCGTTGAATGAGGTCGTAAAATAGGACGCGCTGTGCGGGATTGGTGCAATGAAAGAAGAATTCTTCAAATTGATCGAAAACTAGGATAGTTAATAAATTGCGATCGGCATTTTGTTGTAACTGTTCGAGAATTTTTTGAATCTTCTCCCGATCGCTTTGGGTTTCGTTAAAGCTAAGATTAATTGGTTCTTCGCCTTCACCCCAGCCCAACTCGTCTAATGCCTGGGCTAATGATTTCCCTAACTCCCGAATCCAATCAGTGTAAACTTGTAGGACAACGGGCAAGGCAATACGATCGCCAAGGGTTCGATGCTTGAGAGCAGGAACCAAGCCCGCCCAGATAATCGAACTTTTCCCCACACCAGATTGACCGTGAATTACGGTCAGTTTATGGTCGGCACGCGTTAACCGTTCGATTAAGCGGTTCACGTCCTGCTGGCGTCCGGAAGCCGCAATTTCCTGGGCAACAATCTCTTGCTGCTCGATAGGAGTTAACGTAGGATTCGTAATCGGGCGCTGAGGCTGCAAGCGTGCGGCACCGATGAAAGCTCGCAACCCATACAGTTGCTCGACCGAACGTTGTTCTTGCTTAATCCGAAACGCTTCTAAATATCGACCCTGCTCGAAGTAGAGTTGACGTAACTCTTCCAGGAGGTGAAGATAACGTTGAGGCTCAAATCGATGCTCGCTCAATGCGATCGCTTGCTGCAATTCCTGACTGGCGAGTTCTAACTCCTGCTGAGCTTCTGATAGATTGCCTGAGTGCCGTTGCGACTTGACTAAAAATAATTGATATAACTGAGCCAATAAATATCGATGTAAACCCTGATGTTCGCTCGGCTTCCCTGCAACCTCCTTTAAGATCGAGAGAGCTTGCCGAGCATATTGACTTGCCACTTCCCAGCGAGACTGATGGAGTGCCACCTCAGCGAGAAAGCCATAATCCTGAGCCAGCTGCACCCCAGAACCATAGGTTTGATGTAAGCTTAGGGACTTTTGAGCCGCACTTTGCAAGGTATCCCACGCTTCCAAGCGTTGCAGTACCTCGACGAGTTGAGTAATGAACTGCGCCACCAAGTCCGGACGCCCTGCCTTAGTGACAACCTCCACGCATTGCTGGAGATAGGGCCAAGCTTCCTCCCAGTAGCGGCGTCTTTGCGATCGATGCAAATCCGCAAGGCGACAATAACACAACCCTAAGTAAAACAGCAGAACACCCTGTCGCTCCAGATTATTAATCGCTCGCCAAAACCACAAACTTTGTTGATAATGAGCGATCGCAGAATCAATGTAATCGCTGGCATAGTCGTATTGACCGAAGACAAACTGTAGACTGGCATCGAGTTCGAGTTCAATCGCTTGTCCGCGACTTTGCAAGTCTCGCAGCGCAGAGTCCAATTCCGAACGAGAACGGCAACCCGTTGCCAGATTAAGCGTGGAGTGGTGGGTGCAAACGCGCCACGGTGCATATCTCCCCGTACCGCCACTCAATACAGTTTTGAATAGAGAGTTTGCCTTTTGCCGGAGAAAATCGATTAACTCAGGGGTCGAAATTTCAAACTTAATCGGTGTAGCCGCCCAACTGGCAAAATCCGGCGCAAAGTGCAATAACTTTTGCCGCACCTCATCATTCACCCACACGACTATGGGGAAGGGCAGGCGTTTGCGAAACTCGTCCCGGACTTGATTCGTGGAGGCTAACAAGTCTTCCAGCGCGACGACAGATTCCAATCCTGAAATGACTAGGGCAGGGTGAGGAGATGGGGAGATGGGGAGATGGGGAGACGGGGAGACGGGGAGACGGGGAGACGGGGAGATGGGGAGACGGGGAGATGTGTGTTGAAGATATTTTCGTTTCCTCATTGTTCTCTATTCCTATGTCCTCTGCTTTCTCCGCATCCCCGCGTTCCCGCGTTCCCACGTCTTCTGTACTATGCCTGTACGTTTGGATGGTGGTGTAGAGCGTGGTGACAGAAGAGGGGAGTTCTAACTCGCGAATTTCGTAGCGGTTGGCACAGAGTTCTCGCAACTGACGCACTACGCGATCGCGCAGGCGTTTATAGTTACAATGCACTAACACAAGGGAAAACTCCCCTTGTGAAAGCGCAAGTGCGCGATCGAGCGCTTTTAAGGAGCGTTCGTTATATACGGCAACGTCTGTAGGTCGTTGTGTTTCAACCATGATTGAAATTGCTGCGCCTCTTCTAATGCCGGATTAATCCCATACCAACACCCTTCTCGATCGCGGTACTCGAAGACAAACATGCTTCGCAGCAAGGTTTGGTATTCTACATCCCCTCTTACCGTTTGATGCTGTACGACCTGAAACAGCAAGTCCCACTCCTCACCATCAATCGATGAAGTTAGGTAATCGCGCCGTTCTCGAATCACATGTTCTAAACACTCGCGAGAGATCGGTGGATCTTCCTGCCTTAAGCAATCAAACAGCAGTCCCAGTAAGTTCCGAACGTGACCGCCACTGACGCGGCATAAACGATTTAAGGTTTCAATTGTATCAAATACTTCTTCAACCAACTCTCGATAGCGATCGGGGGTAGCGTGAGGAAACGCCCTCACCATCACCATCCTACGCAATAGAGCCATTCCCTCTTTAAATTCTTCGCCTTTGCGCTGCCGTACCGGCACCATCGGCAAAACTTTTGGGGTCAATCCACCACCCAAGCGATTTTTCAGAGTTTCGCAATCATTGGAGAAAATCAATGCCAGAGGAATCGTGTAGACGACGTGGCAATTGAGCTTGCGTAATTGCTCGCCTCGGTCGATAAATAGATATTCAGGTTGAGATCGTCCTGAGGGTAAAGGACGGATATCGACCCTGTCTAGATTATCCACGATCACGACGAGTCCCGCTTTGCCCCGTCGCTTCAGTTCGGCAGTTGCGCGATCGAGTAGTTCATGATTAATCGATTCCAAAATTCCGGCTGTCCGAGGTTCCAAGTATTCTCTCAATCGGCGACGGAGTTTGGGACTTTCTTTCGTTTTAGCAGTAATTTTAGCAATTCCCACTGAAAGTTCTGCCTCAACATTCAGATCGATTGGCGTTTGTAAAAAATCCGCAATCTCGCTAAATAGATTAGCAAAATATCCAGGTCTCAGCTTGATTTTGACCGCTTCGAGACTTTCGCTCACCTGACGGGCGATACTGAGTAAAATATCTGTAATATCCACATCAGCCATATCCAAGTCTTGAGAAGACTCGAAATAAGCAACGTGAAATCCCTGTTGCTCTAACTCGGCTTTGAGTCTGAGCAACTCCGTTGATTTCCCACAGCCAATATGGCCTGTAAACAGTTGGCAGGTTGGTTCGTTAGGTGAAATAAGTGCGATCGTTCGCTTGAGTGACTCGATGATTTTGCTTCCTCTCACTGAGGAAAAATCAATATAGTACTGCCGGTCTTCGACCTCCCCCATCACCAACGGCTTACTGGGATTACAAGCTCTATAGAATCTCGGTAGATCTAGTCCCATTAGCAGTCATCTTCCTTCTTTATTTCAGTTAATCGCCCCTGAGTTATCGACAGCAGTTGTGCTGTGAAAGTTGCGATATCTACGGCAAATCAATGAGTAGACTCGTCACTTACTCAGGGTAGCTTTCTGCACCTCAGCGTTAGCCTAAAAGGAAGCTCTCTTCAACCCAACATCCTTGAGAATAGTCCTTGAGCAGCAAGCTTGATGCCGCAAAAAAGATGCCCCGTCATTTTTTGTCGTCGCATATCCCTAGCAAAAAACACTCCTTCTTTTGTTCATCCCTGGCAACCAGGAAAACAGGTAGAGGTTTTGATTTGCCGAGTGTAGCCTGAGAGGTTCTAACGGTTAATCGGGAAAAAAGTAAGGTTCTTGGGTTGATAACCTTAAAAGTCAAGACACCTACACCTAACCCAATTAGTAACACAGCTAAGGTCAGGCTGCTCCTCAAAAATTTGGCGTTCATCCTTTTTGCGGCATAGCTAGTGCAACTGAGGATGTCTAGTGATTCTCAGTGCTTCTACCCACTACTCTTCGTTTGCGATCGCCTGACATCAGGAGAAATTTATCTGCATTTTGTAAAGATACAGTGTATTTCCCCTTTTTAAATGCTAAGTTGGTGGATTGGTTTTACTTTGAAAGAGCGAAAGTAGACTTTTGGATGCCAAGAACTCAACGCTTCCCCTCCAGCCGGCCTATCTAGGAGTTGAGCTGGGATAATAAATCAGTTGCATCCCTCCTGCATTGAGTCGGGCATAGACTAGACCATCCGCTATCAAAATTTTCAAGCACCGTTGCACCATTGATACAGAACGATTGAGCGTACTGCTCAATTGCTTAATCGTCATTCCCTGCTCGTTCTCTCGCAGCAATTCTAAGATTCGCTCTGCCGTCGTTTTACCCGGTGTAGGCTCAATAACTATAACTGACAAGTGCCTTGTCTCCTACGTGCTTTGATATCAGAATTCAGCGAGGCGGCACTATATCCGTATATTTACTGAGATTTCATATATCAGTTAGATTGAAGTCGTAATTCCTCTGATGCAAGGAAACTAGTGAAGAAGCGATTATGAGGTTAAAAGCACTTTTAGCCGTTAACAAACCTTATCCAACAACCTAGTTTATGAAGCCAATTGATAAGACTATCTTGGTCATTGAAGACGATGCTCTCATCCTAGAAAACTTAGAAGAGCTACTTTCAGAGAACTATAGAGTAATCGCCTGTTCGGGCGGAAGAGTGGGTTTAGAGACTGCTAAAAAGGAATTACCAGACCTAGTACTCTGTGATATCACTATGGCTGGAGTCACTGGTTATAACATATTGACAGAGCTACGACTTAACCCAGTTACAGCCAAAATTCCTTTTATATTTTTAACAGCTTTGGGTACTAAAGATGATATCCGGGTGGGAAAGAACTTAGGAGCCGATGCTTATTTAGTGAAACCTTATACCCAGAAAGACTTGTTGAATTGTATTGCTGCTCACCTAAAAACCTGTGAGTCAAGTGTTGTGTAGGATAAATTCTTGTAAATTTTGCCGATATTCTCTTCTATAGGGTGGGCATTGCCCACTCTACAACTATAATGGTAGATAATTTTTGCTCAGGGTACTAGATAGATTAAAGTTCCCATTGATAGGGTCAGCTTCGCTAACTGTCAGGCAAGACAGACAGTCAGCCCTATGAGGAACAACCAGACTACGCAAAAAGAAACGAAGCATATGAATGGTGCGAATCTGCTATCCGACCTTCCTCAATGAAGTATTGGATAACACGAACATTCAACTAAACTTGCTCTGATGCAGTGGCTTCCTAAAAATACGATCAATCTTCTCAGAAAAAACTTAGTTGCCTATTTCCCCATTTGGGGAATGAGCATTACAACTCTTCTCTCTACAATTAGTTCGTTTAGTTTTTCCGGCTGGCTTGAAGTTTTTTCTCATTTTAAGATTCAGTACGGTATTCTGAATCTTTTATTTTTGCTCTACTTTTTAATGAGTCGGAATAGAAAACTGATTATTATCAGTTTTTTTTGCTTATCGCTTGTCGCAGTTGAGATTGTTCCTTGGTATATCCCTAATGCAGGAATAGTAGCAAATAATTCAGCTAATTTGCGAGTATTAAGCTTAAATTTCAATATCAAGAATCAAAGCTATGCTAAGGTCTTATCCCTTGTTAGGCAAGAAAATCCCGATCTAGCTGTTTTCATTGAGCTAAATCTAGCTTGGAAAACCCAGTTAGCAGCACTCAACGATCTGTTTCCTTATTCTATTAGCAATACTGACCCGAATCAACTAGGAATTGCTGTATACAGTAAGCATCCCCTGGAAAATGCCTCGATCGCAGATTGGGGAAGTTCCCATAATCCCATTATTTTAGGAAACTTAGTAATTAATGGACAAGCTATTAGCGTAGTTGCGACTCATCCACCACCCCCGAAGCCCGGTTTATTTCAAGTTCGCAATCGACAGCTTTATGAAATTAGTCGATATATCAAGTCGAACTCAACTCCGACTATCGTCCTGGGTGATTTAAACATAACCATGTGGTCGTCATACTACAGAAGGTTTGTCAAAACGTCAGGATTGCGGAACGCTCGCCAAGGCTTCGGTCTTCTTCCCACTTGGCCGAGAAAAACCACCTTTTCACCCTATTCAAGAATTTCTCCCCCAATCTTAGGATTGTTATCAATCCCTATCGATCACTGTTTGGTTAGCTCAGACATTAAAGTGGCTAGTATTCGTACAGGGACGAATGTAAATTCAGATCATCTCCCTCTAATTGCCGATCTGATGATTCCACCACCTTAGAGAGTGAACCGGATTATTATTTAAAATTCTCTAACAACTGGTTCATTTGAATTTGAAGCTTTTCTCGCAGTCGCTGTGCTTCTTGGTAAGCTAGCGATCGCGTTTGGCGAGGAGAGACTTGCGTTTGTACTGACTCTGTCTTCAACTCTGTTTCTGTCCAGGGTTGATAGAGCGGTTGAATGGAGTATCGCAGCTTCGTTCTCATCGCCCAAACGCCCATTGAGGGAAACAAAAGAAAAACAATTATCAACGGGGAAAGGGGCAAGAACGGTAGCAAGAAGCGCCTTGCCAATTTTTTGAGATTGAATGCCCAAGGATGCAAAAACTCATTACCAATGCAAACAACTGGGAGAATGGAAATGCGGTAGCGATCGCTTAAGCGAATAAAACTCAAATCGAACGTTTGCAGTTGATATCGTTCTGGCCAGCCTTTGCAAGGCCCGCGTAACCCTTCTGGAGCGTATAGCAATACCGTTTTTTGATTCACTGCTGCTTCAAAATCATCGAGTTTGGCTGGGACGCCACCTAAAACCTGCGACCATCCAGGCGGTAGCCACCAAATCACCCAAGGATGCTCGAATAAAGAAACACCAGCCAATGGTTGCACAGCCCATCCGGTTGTCGAACTCAGGAGATACGCTAACCCCATAAAGTCCCACGGAAAACACATCCCAGCATGGTTCATCGCCACAATCAATGGCTGAGTTTCCGGTAGATTCTCAGATTGTTCGAGTTCAGCGCGAAAATAATGGTTTGCAATTGGTGAGAGTACCTCATCAGCAAAGGCTTTTTGGTAATCCGGATTAAACTGAGTAATCTCGTTTCGAGGCAAACGGAAACCTAGACGTACCCAGCGCAACAGTAAAGCCAGATAAAATCCCCCTGGAATCAGAAACAATGCATATTCCAGCCAATTCCAACCATCTGGATAAGAATGATAGTGTTGCCAGTGGCGATTGAACAAAATCAGCCATCCTGGAGGGTACCAGAGACAAAACCAATCAAACCAAGTAAATCGATAGGCATGAACGGAGGATTGCTGCATTGAGAGGCATTATTCAGGCGTTGCGCGTCTTATCTTCATTTTGCCTGAGACTCCAGTGCTTCTATCTAACAGCAGATTTTATTGGTTGCGATCGCATCTGGGCGTCGATCCACTCATCCGCGTAATCCGGAGAACTTCCCTCACGTCAACAGCAGAATCAACATCCTAGAAGTCTTCTAAAATCAGACATAAGCAATTAAGGGAAGTTGCCAAACTTAGGGGAATTCCCAAACTTTTTATAAAGTTTAGGCGGCATGAATGGAGACAAAAGGGAAACATTGGGGCTATGGACCTATACCCAAACAGCGCACCAGACGACTTTTAGAGGCATTGCTGGATTATGCCAATCATGAGTTGGATAATTGCGATCGCCTAGAGATTGAGATAAGACCAGAACCAGATGCCAAAACGCTAGTTGTCAAGACAAAGGTCAGAATTCTCGAAGAGTTGACTGCCAAAAGCCGACTCAATGGCAAGTTAAAGAAAGAGCATATAAAAGATGCGCTTCACTATCTCAAAGAGTTCTTGGAGATTTTGGAAGACTGTCGCACGAAAACTCAAGGTTCAGAAGACTGGCACTTCAAGTTGAAGCTTTGGTACAAGCGACACGATAAACAAGCAAACTTAAGGCGGTTTGATGAGGAGTGGGAGAGTCGGCGATCGCAAAAATCTAGACAAGTGACAGGTGAGGAACCCTTAGAAACAGTGTCAGAACTCCCCTCAGAAGAACGAGTCTCCTACAATTTTCCTTCTAACTCAGCGATCGCGATCGAAGTACCGGAAGGGCCAGTTCCTCTGAATTCTACCTTTTACGTCGAGCGACCTCCTACCGAATCTCGTTGTTACGAGACGATTACTCAAGCGGGGGCGCTAATCCGCATTAAAGCACCCAGGCAGATGGGCAAAACCTCCCTACTCGATAGGATTATCGATCGCGCTAGCAAGCAAGGGTATCAAACCGTTCGTCTGAACCTGCTGCAAGCCGAGGGTGCAGATTTTATCAACCTGGACACTTTCCTACGTCGATTCTGCGCCTGGGTTAGCCACAAGCTCAAGCTACCCGCTCAGCTGAATGATTATTGGGATAAAGATAGGGGTAGCCTCGTCAATTGCACGACATATTTTGAAGCGCATCTCTTGGAACAACTAAACGCGCCTCTAGTCTTAGCCTTGGATGAAGTGGATCGAGTGTTCCAGTCCCCTGAAATCGCCCAAGGCTTTTTTCCCATGCTGCGAAGCTGGCATGAAGAAGCAAAAACTCTAGATATCTGGGAACAACTACGGCTAATTGTGGTGCATTCTACAGAAGATTATGGACCGCTCGATATCAATCAATCGCCGTTTAATGTTGGGCTGCCGATCGAGTTAACCGAGTTTACAAACGAGCAAGTCGAAAATTTAGCGCAGCGTCATCAACTCAATTGGCAAGTTCAGCTAGGAGAACAAGGGCTTGCACGGTTGCAGGCAGTCGTGGGAGGACATCCCTATCTAATTCGATTAGCGCTTTATCACCTAGCGTGTCAGGATTTGACGCTAGAGAAGTTATTGCAAGATGCTCCTACAGATGCCGGAATTTATGAGGGGCATTTGCGCCGACACTGGTTCACCCTTACAGAACATCCCGAACTCGCAGCAGCCTTTAAGGAAGTTGTTACTGCCACTGAACCCGTGCGATTAGACACCATGCAAGCGTATAAGTTATATCGTATGGGGTTAATTCAGCGAATTGGCGATCGCGTTAGCCCACGCTGCCAGTTATATCAGCAGTATTTCCGAGAACGCTTGAAGAATTCACACCAAATTCTATGAAACCCGCAATTCTAAGGACAATAGCTCTATACGCTACTCTTAGTTTAGTTATTTGTGCGATCGCTTTTTGTACTGTAGCAGATGCGATCGCTGCTAATCCCGCACACATTCAACAGTTGTTAGAAACCAACAATTGTCCGGGCTGCGATCTAGTCGGAGCAAATCTGAAAGGTGAAGAGTTACAGAGTGCCAATCTAGTTGATGCCAACCTGCGCGGAGCCATACTATCCCAAGCTAATCTCCATCAAGCTAACTTAGTTGGAGCCGATCTCACTGGGGCAGATGTAACAGGTACAAATCTGAGGCAAGCCAATCTCCTAGAAGCTAAACTATCAGGCGTCAATCTCAACCAAGCCGATACCCATGACACTAAGCTTTCTAGAAATAACCTACTGAAAGATAATCTACAGTTGGTGCAATTATTGGTGGCGATTGTGGGAAGTATCTTAGCAACAGTCTTTATAGTTCCTCAATATCTAGAAAACCAAAAATGGCGAGTTTATGAGTTTACAGCTAGAGAAGTCAAAGAATTTGAAACGCGGCAGGAAACGATAAATGTCATGCGGATGCTCGACAGCGAAGATCGTAATGTCAAGTTGTTTCCAGATGCAGATGAAGCTAAAAATAAGTTTGTCCTCGTTAAAAAGCAAGGTCTATGCGAGGCTTTAAGTTCTCCAGAAGATCGAGAATTAGATGAAGATATACACAAACCCAGGAAAGCAGACCAATCTTATATCAATGCAGCTATACGGGATAACTTCGATCGGGTATTAGATAATCTAGAACGATTTAACAATTTGATTGAGTCTAAAGTTATCACAACGGAAGGTCTAAAAAGTTATATAGATGCTTGGCTAGAACTCATCCATACTTTAACTGATTCTGAAGTGAAGGAAAAACTATGGCTGTATATTGAAAAGCGCAACTACTCCGGCGTGCAGAAGCTATTCAATCGCTACGGTCGGTCAATTTATCCTCAACCCGATCGCGAAAATAATGAAAATCTGTCTAATCCTAGAATGGAACTGATTGTTCCAGAACAATCAACTAAGTAAACATACTTGCTTATAATTCAGAATAAGTACAATTAAAATCTGCATTCTAATCAAAACTAAATTTTAATTTATGCCAGATGAAAATTATTATAAAGTTGGAGGAAGTTTAGAGTATCAGCATCCCACCTATGTTGTGCGACAAGCCGATGCTGACCTCTATGAGGGATTAAAAAATGGAGAATTCTGTTATGTATTGAACTCGCGGCAGATGGGGAAGTCCAGCTTGCGGGTTCAAATGATGAAAAAGCTCAAAGAGCAAGGGGTGAAGTGTGCATCAATCGACATGACGAGAATTGGTAGTCATGTCACCCAGGCTGAGTGGTATGCAGGAGTCATCTCGGAGTTATTAAGGGGATTTAGCCTTTCTAGAAAGGTAAATTTTAGTAGCTGGTGGCGCGAGCGCGAGGCATTACCCCCTTTGCAGCGCTTGCGGGAGTTAATTGAAGATGTGCTGCTGGTAGAATTTTCTCAAAACTTAGTCATTTTTGTTGATGAAATTGATAGTATTATCAAAATAAAATTCAAGGAAGACTTTTTTGCCTTTATCCGTGCCTGCTATAACCAGCGTGTAGATAATCCAGAATACAATCGCCTCACATTTTGCCTGCTAGGAGTGGCAACACCATCAGATTTGATTACTGATAAAAATATCAGCACACCGTTCAATATTGGTCGAGCGATCGAGCTAACGGGTTTTCAATTGCATGAAGTCCAACCTTTGATTCAAGGATTGACAGGAAGAGTTCGTAAACCCGATGTTGTAATTCGAGAAGTACTGGGGTGGACGGGGGGTCAACCGTTTCTGACGCAAAAGCTTTGTAAACAGATTCTCAATCAGGAAAAATCGATTCTGGAAGGTATAGAAGCAGAGTGCGTTGAGGAATTGGTGCGAGCGTATATTATCGAAAACTGGGAAACTCAAGATGAGCCAGAACATCTGAGGACAATTCGCGATCGCATTCTCTGGAGTTCGAGCAAAGAGCAGTTGCTTCGGCTATATCAGCATATTCTGCAAACAGGAGAAGTGAGAGCCAATGACACGCCGGAACACATGGAGTTACGGCTGTCAGGTTTGGTAGTCAAGCAACAGGGGAAGTTAAAAGTTTATAACCGCATCTATGCCTCTGTATTTAACTCAACATGGATTGAGATTACGTTAGGAAAGCTTGCTAAGTTTAACAGCTCAGTACAGGCATCTAATCTAACAAGCAAGCGTATCCTTTGGGTTGACGATAATCCAGCCAATATTGCTTATGAAATTACTAGACTAAAAGAGGAAGGCATAGAAGTAACTATGGCACTTTCAACAGCTCGAGCAATGCAAATACTGGTTTCCGGTGAGCTATCTTTCAACGCAATCATTACGGATATGGGTCGCACAGAGGAAGGTGAGTACCGACCTCACGCTGGTATTGTGTTAATCAAAGCTGTTCGAGACGCTAGCGTTAATCTACCAATTTTTGTATACACTACGTTCAAGCTCTATACGAGAACGATCAATGAGCTAATAGCGGCTGGTGGGAATGGTGCAACTAGATCTGCTGAACAACTCCTTTCATGGATTAGAGATTATGTCAATCTCACCAAAGAGGATAATATTGAGGGCGATCTCGCCTCACGTTCCTCTATACCAGTTGTTGTCGATCGTCTCAATTCTGCATTTGAAATTGACTACAATCGGCTGCGTAGCTTACTAGCACGAGGACAGTGGTTAGAGGCAGATCTAGAAACTATAACTATCATGCTTAGGATATGTGACCGAGAAACAGAAGGTTGGCTTAGAGAAGAGGACTTTGAATACTTCCCATGTACAGATCTACTTACCATCGATCAACTTTGGATCAAATATAGCAATGGGCGCTTTGGCTTCAGTGTACAGAAAGAAATCTGGCAAAGCATCGGTGGTACGAAGAACACAAAAATTAATATCTATCGTAGTTTTTGTGAGCTTATAGGGTGGAGTGTTAGAGGAAGCTCCTGGCTATTCTACTCTGACCTCACCTTCGACTCTACAGCCTCAGTCGGTCACCTTCCAGGAGCACTATTGAAATGGTTGTGGTCTAGTTTGTATAGAAGGTCTTGGTGGAATCTGATCTCTTCTATGGCATGTAGGCTGGAAGAATGTAGTATTCAGTCTTCTGATCTCACGTCTTTAGAAGAATAGCGATTAGTGGATATAACTTCCAACCTACCAGGAGAAGGTTTCTTAGGTGAGTTTCTCGTTAATCAAAAATTGGTAAGAATTTATCAAGCTGATATCACTTTAAAAAAGACTAATAAAAAACGGCTACTCTGAGCAGATAAACAATACCCAAGGAAGCAGCCGCAACTAAAGTGGAAATCTCTAATGCGTAATTCCCTCAACCTCGGCAACCATCAGGATTGTTTTCAGGACGGAATCGGGGTTGAGGCTAATCGAGTCAATACCCTGTTCTACCAAGAACTTAGCAAACTCAGGATAGTCGCTGGGCGCTTGACCGCAGATACCAATTTTACGCCCCTTCTCTTTCGCTTCTGCGATCGCCATTCTCACCATTCGGGTTACACCTTTATTTCGCTCATCAAAAACCTGAGCGACTAAAGCCGAATCGCGGTCTAATCCTAGAGTAAGCTGCGTCAGGTCATTAGAACCAATCGAGAAGCCGTCGAATACCTCCGCGAACTCATCTGCCTGAATCACATTGCTCGGCAACTCACACATTACATAGACTTGTAACTCATTAACTCCTCGCTCCAAACCGTGTTTAGCCATCTCTGCCAGCACTCGACGCCCCTCATCCGGCGTGCGGCAGAAGGGAATCATCGGGATAACATTCGTTAAACCCATCTCCTCCCGCACTCGCTTGATGGCCTGACACTCCAGAGCAAACGCATCGCGATACTTCTCATCGTAGTAACGAGACGCCCCACGCCAACCCAGCATTGGGTTTTCTTCCTTCGGCTCAAATTGCTTGCCGCCTAAGAGGTTGGCATATTCGTTGCTCTTGAAATCCGACATTCGCACAATCACCGGCTTGGGATAAAACGCCGCAGCAATTATTCCAACCCCGTGCGCTAGCTTATCGACAAAGAATTGAGGCTTATCGTCATAAAGTTTAGTTAGCTCAGTAATTTGAGCCTTGACCAATTCATCGTCCAACTGGTCAAAGTGAAGTAATGCCATCGGGTGGGCTTGGATGTGATTGGCAATTATGAACTCCAACCGCGCTAATCCCACCCCATCGCAGGGAATGGATGCTAAACCAAACGCTTGCTCTGGATTCCCCACATTCATCAGGATTTGGGTCCGAGTGCGAGGCAAGTTTTCCAACGGGGTTTCTTGAATTTCAAAGGGAAGCAAACCTTGGTAAACTCGCCCTTCGTCTCCTTCTGCACAAGAAATCGTCACCTCTTGACCCGTTTTCAGCACCTCAGTCGCATCACCGCAACCGACAATTGCTGGAATACCCAGTTCCCGTGCAATAATCGCTGCATGGCAAGTGCGGCCGCCTTGGTTGGTGACAATCGCACTAGCCTTTTTCATAATTGGTTCCCAATCGGGGTCTGTCTTATTCGTAACTAAAACTTGACCGGGTTGGAATAAATGAATCTTGTTAACATCCAAAATGACATGGGCTTTGCCTTGACCAATCGCCGCACCAACACTGCGACCTCTAACTAGAACTTCGCTACGTTCTTTGAGTTGGTAACTCTTTAAAACAGTACTAGATTTCTGAGATTGCACCGTCTCTGGACGGGCTTGGACGATAAACAGTTCGTTGGTAATGCCATCTTTTGCCCACTCAATGTCCATCGGCGTGTAAACACCTCGCACTTCGGAATAGTGGTCTTCAATTTGCACTGCCCAACGTCCGAGTTGCAGAATCTCGTCATCAGTGAGGCAAAATTGTTCCTGTTCCTGTTCCGGTACCCAGACATTTTTCGTTAATCTGGAACTCCCGAGGTCATAGACCATTTTGATTCGTTTATTGCCCAGTCGTTTTTCTAAAATTGGGCGATATCCGTCTTTTAGAGTTGGCTTAAATACCAAGTATTCATCAGGGTTAACGGCACCTTGAACGACGTTTTCTCCTAAACCGTAAGCGGCTGTAATGAGTGCGGCATTCTTAAAGCCAGTTTCCGTATCGATTGTGAACATTACACCCGAAGACGCTAGGTCAGACCGCACCATTTTTTGAACGCCAACTGAGAGCGCAACATCTAAGTGATCGAAGCCATTATGTTGGCGATAGGAGATAGCGCGATCGGTAAATAAAGAAGCAAAGCAGCGGTGACAATAGTCCAGAACTCGTTGCAGGCTTTGTACGTTTAAATACGTTTCCTGCTGACCGGCAAAGCTCGCATCTGGTAAGTCTTCAGCCGTAGCCGAGGAACGAACCGCGACTTCTGTATCTTCGCCATAGCGATCGCATAACTTTTGATAAGCTGTGCCAATTGCTGCGGCTAGTTCTGGAGGAAAGTGGGCATTTAAGATGAATCTCCGGGCTTTTTTCCCATGCTGCTGCAAATTACTGACATCATCCACATTTAAGTCAGTAAAGAGTTTTCTCAGCTTGGGTTCTAGACCCGCTTTTTCTATAAAGTAACGATAAGCATAGGCGGTAATTGCAAAGCCATTAGGAACATTAACTCCTTTTGGCTGTAGTTGTTGAATGAGTTCGCCCAAGGAGGCATTTTTCCCACCAACCAAGGAGATATCCTCAATTCCTATTTCATCAAACCAAAGGATTAAAGCTTGCTCTTTAGTGTGCTGAGTAGATGTCACATGGGTAGATGTCAGCATAACTCTTGTGGAGGAAACTACTACCCCAAGTCTAGCTTTAGATTTTTTTTGGGATCGGTATCAAATCGTTTACAATTAGCTTTATATTTAGTATCATTCTGGCTTTGCTCGGATTGTTTGGCTTTCAAACCGCTTGTTTTACAAGGTTTT
>DATNPC010000352.1:0-7977 GCA_036703375.1 Allocoleopsis sp. | reverse complement strand
TTTTTATGGTAGATGGGTCGAACTAAATGCCTTAAACGAGGCAACTGTGTAGAAAAAGCCAAAGACCCTAAAATACAACAAATTCCCCCAATGGTAATTGTATTAGGAGCGCCAATCTTATTCGCTAAGGCACCTACTGCTAAATTACCAAAGGGTAAAATTCCCAAGAAAGCCATCGTATATAGGCTCATCAAACGCCCCCGTTTATCTTCCTCTACGATGGTCTGTAAGATGGTGTTGCTCGATGCAATTTGTAAAATCGAGCCACAACCTACGACTAACATCATGAGTAAGGATAGCCAGAGAGTACGGGATTGAGAGAAAATTATCAATCCAAGTCCTAAAATGATAGGAGAAAAGGCAATAATTTTCCCTAAACCCAGTACAGTTTGCCGAGAACTGAGATAAATACCACCAATTAATGCTCCTACTCCCGAATCTGCCGTGAGAAACCCAAGCACTTCAGCTCCACCTAGAAATACTTGGGTGGCAAAAATAGGAATCAAAACCGTGTAGGACATTCCCGCAAAACTGAATAAACTGACTAGTAGCAAAATGGCTCGAATCGGTGGGAAGCCAAACGCATAAATAAATCCTTCTTTTAAGCGTTGCCAGATGTCATCGCTTTGCACAGCTGGTTTTCTCGGCTTGAGCCTCATCGCTAATAATCCAGCAATCACGGCAATATAACTGAGACCATCAATGAGAAAACACGTACCAGTTCCGACGCTGGAAATAACTACCCCTGCAATGGCAGGGCCTACTAACCGTGCTCCATTGAACATTGAAGAATTGAGAGCGATCGCATTTCCTAAATCTTCTCGTTTCTCCACTAGCTCAATGACAAAAGCTTGTCGAGCTGGGGAATCAAAAGCGTTAATCAGACCTTGAAAAATACTCAGTAGGATAATATGCCATACCGTAATGATTCCAGTCAGGGCTAAAAACGCTAGGGCTAAAGACTGAACCATTGCCAGTATTTGAGTGGTCACCAAAATTCGGTGGCGATTCCATCGATCGACAACAATCCCCCCAAAAGGAGTCAGAAAAAAGCTGGGAATCTGACTAGAAAATCCAACAACACCCAGTAATAACGCTGAGTTAGTTAGATGATAAAACAACCAAACTGTAGCGATTTGCGTCATCCAGGTGCCAATCAGAGAAATGGCTTGTCCGATGAAGAAGAGACGATAATTCCTCGATTCTAAGGCTCGCAAAATTGGCTTCAATTTAGATACACCCAAATCCATGGCATTAATGCCTTATCGATTCACCTGAACAAGTTTGAGCAATCACCAATGACAGGCATTACCTGCTATTTTGATTTATCCCCACCTGCTTATTGATGGGCAACGTCAATGCTGACTACAGCTGACATTCCTGGAGAAATTCGCGACTCATACCCCTTAATGCTTTGCGGATCGAGGACAATTTTTACTGGGATGCGTTGTACGACTTTGGTGAAGTTCCCTGTCGCGTTATCAGGAGGAAGTAGGGCAAATTGAGAACCGGAAGCGGGTGAGATACTATCCACGCGACCTTTGAAAGGATGACCTGGAAAGGCATCGAGTTTAATTTCCGCAAGTTCCCCTGGCTTAATGTCTTTCATTTGGGTTTCTTTGAAGTTGGCGCTCACCCAGTTGTCATCTTCGACAATTGCCATTAAAGGACTACCCGTTTGTACTCGCTGTCCCACTTCTACCGTTTTGCGCCCAACTCGTCCGCTACTCGGTGCGTAAATGTTGGTGTAAGACAGCTGAAGTTGGGCATCTCGGAGTGAGGCTTCGGCTTGGGCAATAGCGGATTGAGCGGCTTCGTATTGAGCGCGATTCACGTTGGTTTGTTGATTGCCAGCCGTAGCCTGTTGCAATCCACCCTTGGATGCCGCTAGTTTGGCTTGAGCGCTGGCAACACCTTCTTGCGCCTGAGCGAGCTGCGCTTGAGCTTGGGCAACGCCTTGTTGCGCTTGAGCTACTTTAGCTTTGGCTTGTTGCACTCCCTGCTCGGCACTTGTCCTCTGAGCAAGGGCAACGTCATACGCTGCCTTGGCGGTTTCGAGTTGTTGGCGAGCGATCGCACCTTGCTGATACAAGGTAGAGTAACGATTGTAATCCTTTTGCGTCCGCTCCAAGGTCGCATTGGCCTGCGCGACTTGGGCTTGAGCGGCTTGCACTCCAGCTTGAGCCTCGTTAACGGCCGCTTGAGCGGTAGGAATCCCGGTTTGCGCTTCAGCAACAGCGGCGCGGGCTGTCGAGATAGCCGCAACGGCTGCCGTCACGTCTCCTTGCGCTTGAGCGGTTTTAGCTTGGGTCGTTTCTGAGGATAGAGAAATATTGGATTGTGCAGCATTAGCCTGACGTTGGGCGGCGGCTAGGGCGGCTTGTGCTTGTAGAACTTTCACCTGAAAGTCGCGAGGGTCAAGCTTAACGAGCAGTTCTCCCTGTTTCACTTCCTGGTTATCATTTACCTCAATCTCGGACACCGTGCCATTCACGCGACTGCTGACTTGGTGAACGTGTCCGGCGACAAAAGCGTCGTCCGTCTCTTCGTGGGTAGAGGCGTGTTGCCACCAGTGCAGACCAAAAGCACCCGCTGCAATCGCCGCAACACCGGCCGCGCCAAATATCACGGGTTTAGGAATTTTGCCCTTTTTCTTCGGCTGCTCGTCAACTGGCTTGTGTCCGTTTCTACTAACGTCTGGGGATACTTCCTCAGAGGGAGCTGTTTGTACCTCGCCTCCAGCAGGAATTTTGGCTTCCTCTAGTGGTCTTTCCTCTAAACCGACTGCTCCCCGTCCGTTTCGACTATTTAAGGAGCCATTGTTGGAGTATTCGTTGTTGTCCATCGTTGTTATCTCCTAATGTATGAATTTAGAGAGGTTTCAAAAGGGTTAGTATTTGATACGGAATCATTTATTTCGAGTACGTACTATTTCTGTAGGCGTAACCCTTCGGGTAGGTAAATTAAGCTGTATATCATTTAGAGTTCGTACTATTTATTTTAACATAACTTAAAGCTGTAGAACCCTCCGATCGGGCGATCTGGAATTCCGACTAGATTGGTGTTTTAGGAAAGATTAGCGATCGCGCGATCGACCAGTTGCGAGAGCAGTTGTCGTTCCTGGCGTGAAATCCCTGCTAGCGCGCGATCGTGAATTGCCAGAGCAATGGGAGGTAACACGTCTTTGAGTTGCTCGCCAGCTTCGGTTAACCAAATCCGCCAAACTCTGCGATCGTGGCGATCGCGTTCTCGGTGAATTAGCCCGCGCTCTTCCATGCGATCCAATACCCCAGTTATAGTTCCTCCGACCTGTTGCAGTCTCTCCCCAAGGGTGCAGGTTGGCAAGCCGTCTTCTTCCCACAAGCAGCACAGCACGAGCCAGTGAAAGGGAGTCAACCCCAGTGGCTCCAGTTGTTCCTGAAAGGCTCGGCTAGTTAGCTGGGAGAGCAACTTGATGCGATAGCCGAGGCTGTAGGGAGCCATTACCTCATCCCACTTGGTTGATTGTTTGCGGTTTATCGAGGTAGAGAGCATAGCACTCAATTTATTTTGTATGCGTAACTTTAATATAGCATCCTTTTTGAGCCTAGGACAATCCAACAGGCAGAATGCATTAAAATTTACAGAATGTCTGATCTAATTCTGTTTTGGCATCGTCGCGATTTAAGGATTTCTGACAACGTGGGACTGGCAGCTGCCCGCCAGTTGAGTCAGAAGGTAGTCGGCGTCTTCTGCCTCGACCCGAATATCTTGAAGCGAGATGATATTGCACCGGCAAGAGTGACCTACATGATTGGCTGCTTAGAGGAGTTGCGAGAGCGTTACCAGCAATCGGGTAGCCAGCTATTGATTCTCCACGAAGAACCCCGCAAAGCAATTCCCACCTTGGCGGATGCCCTCAATGCCAAAGCAGTCTTCTGGAATTGGGATGTCGAACCCTACTCCCAAGAACGCGATCGCATTGTGACTGACGCTCTTCAAGCAAAAGGGATTGAAGTTCGCAATCATTGGGATCAGCTGCTACACGCACCGGAAGAAATTCGTACTAATGCCGGGAAACCCTATACGGTTTACACCCCCTTTTGGAAAAATTGGCAAAACAAGCCGAAAGCCGAACCTGTAGACTCGCTCTCAACGCTTGAGGGACTGACTGAAGCAGAACGCTTAACGGCACAGAAAGCTGGAACCATTGACTTACCGACGCCTAAAGATTTGGGCTACGTCTGGGACAATGAGTTACTGCTGGCACCGGGAGAGACGGCAGCGCAAGACGCTCTGGAAGAATTTTGCGATCGCGCGATCGGAGAGTACCAGGAACAGCGTAACTTTCCTGGCACCGATGGCACGTCTAAGCTGAGTGCGGCGCTCAAATTTGGAGCCATTGGTATCCGCACCGTTTGGCAGGCAGCGTCGGTAGCCTATAGCGATAGCCGCAGCGATGAAACTCGCGACAGCGTTCAAACCTGGCAACAGGAACTCGCTTGGCGGGAGTTCTACCAGCACGCCATGTATTTCTTTCCTGAATTGGCAGAAGGTCCATATCGCCAGGAATTCAAAGACTTTCCTTGGGATGACGATGAAGAACGTTTCCAAGCTTGGTGTGAAGGGAAAACCGGGTACCCAATTGTCGATGCCGCAATGCGTCAGCTCAACGAAACGGGATGGATGCACAATCGGTGCCGCATGATTGTCGCTAGTTTCCTCACGAAAGACTTGCTGATTAACTGGCAGCGGGGAGAAAAATACTTCCTGCAAAAACTCTATGACGGCGACCTTTCAGCCAATAACGGGGGGTGGCAGTGGAGTGCGTCCAGTGGGATGGACCCCAAACCGTTGAGGATTTTTAATCCTGCGAGTCAGGCACAAAAATATGACCCGGATGGTGAATACATTAGAACGTGGCTACCAGAACTGAGGTCTCTCGATACAGAGTGCTTAGTCACCGGGAAGATTTCAGCACTTGAGCGCTATGGAGCGGACTATCCCGATCCGATTGTCGATCATAAAAAACAACAGCAGACGTTTAAACAACGATATCAGCAGCAAAAGGCTGTTGGGAGCTAAGGTAGAGTGCGTTTCAATCCATAAAATGTTGTAGGGTGGGCATTCCCTAGCAAGGAATTTTGCCAGGGTTCCAGGGTCGATCGTAAGCAATGCCCAGCTAACGTCGAAAGTATAGTAGCCATCTGGTAAGGGCATGGCATAATGTAGAACATTTGCTTGACTCAAAAGCCAAACACTTTTGAGTTAGGTATTGTAGCGGGAGAATTTTTCCAGGAAAATCACTCGGCTACAGATCGGCGCTACCTGCCCTAAAACGGCAGATCTACCCTGTGTAATTTGGCAGTGTTTATCGAAAAGTTCTATTCTTCTGGAGCGCGAGGCTAACGTGAAGGTTTTGGTAGTAGGCAATGGGGGACGCGAACATGCCCTTGCGTGGAAGCTGCTGCAATCTCAGCGCATTCGGCAAGTGATATGTGTCCCTGGTAATGGTGGCACAGCGACGCTGGAGCGTTGCCAGAATCTTCCCCTCAGAGTTGATGATTTTGAAGGAATTTCCCGGTTTGTTCTGGTTCAAAATATTTCTTTGGTCGTTGTTGGGCCAGAATTCCCCCTTTCTTTAGGAATTACAGACTATTTGCGAGAGCAACATCCCAATCTGATGGTGTTTGGTCCGACCAAAGAAGGAGCCCAGATTGAATCGAGTAAGTACTGGGCGAAAACGTTGATGCAGTCGGCTGGAATTCCCACCGCTGGGTATGGTGTGTTTACAGACATGCAGAGCGCGATCGATTACGTCATGACTCAGGGCGCACCGATTGTCGTTAAAGCTGATGGTTTGGCTGCCGGTAAAGGGGTGACGGTTGCCGCTACCGTTGAGGAAGCTAAAGCGGCGGTTGAGTCACTGTTTACCAGTGGATTTGACACGGTGGTGATTGAAGAGTTTCTCACCGGCCAAGAAGTTTCGATTTTGGCTCTAACGGATGGCTTGACCATCCGACCCTTACTACCAGCTCAAGACCACAAGCGAATTGGTGAGGGGGATACGGGAGAAAATACGGGGGGGATGGGGGCTTATGCTCCAGCACCACTGGCGACACCAGCTTTGATGGAGCGAGTTGAGAAAGAAATTCTTCAGCCAACTGTTGACGCTCTGCGAGAACGAGGGATCGACTACCGAGGTGTCCTCTACGCAGGATTGATCGTTACGCCGGACGGCGACCCAATCGTGCTGGAATTTAATTGTCGCTTTGGCGACCCGGAGACACAAGCAATTCTTCCTCTCTTAGAAACCCCATTAGACAATGTCTTGGTAGCCTGTTGCCAACAGCAACTAGAGCAACTCCCACCGCTGAGCTGGAAATCAGGAGCAGCAGCTTGCGTGATTGCCGCTGCTGGCGGTTATCCCGGTTCCTACCCAAAGGGTCAGGTCATTACAGGTATTGAGCAAGCTGAAGAACTGGGAGCAACGGTTTTCTGTGCCGGAACAATGCTCAAACAACAACAACTCGTAACTGATGGGGGGCGTGTGCTAGGCGTGACTGCAACGGGTGGGACATTCAATGAAGCTCTCGCGACGGCTTATGCAGCGATGAACTGCATTCAATTTGAGGGAATGTACTACCGTAAAGATATCGGTTATCGGGTCGTTACCCCAGGCTCCTAAACTTACGTTATTAGGAGTGAGGGAAAAAGCGATCGCATGCCTATTTCTATTCAAGCGTCTACATCTTTTAGAATACTGGTGTAGTTGTATCCTGTTGATGACATTAAACCGACCTTGTTAGCTTTGCTAAAAACCCTTCGAAAAATGATTGCGCGTTGGTGGTCGGAGTTTACGCTCCAGACTAGACTGTTGGCGGCAGCAACATTGGCTGTCTCCTTAATCATGAGTGGCTTGACCTTCTGGGCAGTAAACACGATTCAACAGGATGCCAGAGCAAACGACACTCGCTTCGGTCGCGACCTCGGTCTGTTGCTAGCAGCCAATGTGGCTCCTCAAATTGCGGAAAACAACTTAACCGAGGTTGCTCGCTTTTCCCACCGCTTTTACAGCACGACGTCCAGCGTGCGCTACATGATTTACGCGGACGAGGATGGCAAGATTTTCTTTGGTATTCCTTTCTCGGAATCCGAAGTGCAGAACTCGCTAACGATTCAGCGTCGAATTGAATTACCAGAAAATTACGCCAGTAGCGGCGAACAGATTCCGATGGTGCGGCAGCACCTGACACCGGATGGGGAAGTCACTGATGTCTTCGTTCCCCTAATGCATGAAGACAAGTACCTAGGCGTCTTGGCTATTGGGATTAACCCGAATCCTACAGTTTTTGCGTCCTCCAACTTGACGCGGAATGTAACGATCTCTGTATTTATCTCAATCTGGGTGATGGTGATTTTAGGAGCGGTATTTAACGCTCTGATGATTACTAGACCGATTAAGGAACTGCTTAAGGGCGTCAAAAATATTGCAGCCGGTAATTTCAAGCAGCGAATCGATCTGCCTTTAGGCGGAGAACTTGGCGAACTCATTTTCAGCTTCAATGATATGGCAGAGCGCCTCGAACGCTACGAGGAGCAGAATATTGAAGAGCTGACCTCAGAGAAAGCCAAGTTAGAAACGCTAGTGTCCACGATTGCCGATGGCGCAGTATTACTTGATACCAATTTCCAGGTCATTTTGGTCAACCCAACTGCACGGCGCATTTTTGGCTGGGAGGGGGGTGACATTGTGGGAGAAAATGCGCTGCATCACCTGCCATCAGCGGTGACGGCGGAACTAACCCGACCTCTGTATCGTATGGCGGCCGGAGAGACATCGACCACTCGCAACAATGAGGGGCTGATGCGAAATGGCGATCGCGAAGGCGAAGAATTCCGGATTACTCTCGCCCAACCCACAGCGCGCACGGTTCGCATTCTCCTGACTCAGGTATTCGATCAGTATCGCGAGAGTATCAAGGGAATTGCCATGAC
>DATNPC010000351.1:0-12671 GCA_036703375.1 Allocoleopsis sp. | reverse complement strand
TATTCGACACAAATCGTTAATCATTATTGAGAGTGACCTCCTAACATTTAACCAAATGCGGGGAGCTTTACCGGAGCTTGGATTAATTTTTCTCTGTTGCATCCCCCTTGACCAGTGTTCAGCGAGCAGTGGGTCAGGAGTTTACTTTCAGTGGGAGTAAGAATCCCCTGCCTGAATGCTAAATTCATAATTTAGCATTCATACTTCATCATTTAATAGCTAGCATTCTACTGACTAATTAACAAGCGTAATGTTGGATTATATTTATCGCTACCCACCTCTGGAAGCTGGGATTTTACTCAAGCGTTACAAACGGTTTTTTGCTGATATTGAGCTGACAGGTGGAAAAGTCATTACGGCTCACTGCCCCAATACGGGACCTATGACTGGCGTTTCCACTCCGGGTAGTTTGGTTCAGGTTTCCCGCAGCGATAACCCAAAACGGAAGTTGCTCTATACCTGGGAGATGATTCAAGTTAACGATACCCAACCCACCTGGGTAGGAGTTAATACAGGGTTGCCCAATCAAGCGATCGCCTTGATGTTACAACAATGCTTGCTGCCTGAGCTAGCGAGTCACTACAACGCAATTCGCCGCGAGGTTCCCTACGGGAAAGACTTGAAAAGCCGAGTGGATTTTTTACTAACCAGCGATCGCATAGCGGAAGCATCTCAGGTACCCAAGCAGAACGAACCATGCCGCTACCGCCCAATCTATTTGGAAGTCAAAAGTGCAACATTGGCAATGCCCAATGTTGCTTTATTCCCCGATACTGTCACCACTCGCGGACAAAAACACCTACGAGAACTCATGGCACTGCTTCCCAATGCACGAGCAGTGATGCTCTATTTTATTAATCGCGGCGACTGCTCTTACTTTGCTCCCGGTGATAGTGCCGATCCAGTCTACGGGCAACTCTTGCGAGAAGCCGTTGAGCGAGGAGTTGAGGTATTACCTTGCCGCTTTGACATTACGCCTGAGGGAATTCGTTATTTAGGATTAGCCGAGTTGCTGCCAATTCAACCAGAATTGGTTAGTTGTTAGTTGTTGGTGGTTAGTGGTTTTTATCTCGATGGGGATAGTTGACATACTCCGCTCTTTTCCTTACGGCTCAGGCGGATTCTCAGCATAGTCACTGATTCTCAGTTCGTCCAGATGACTTAGAAGGCTGATATCTCTATCATCTATCCAGCGGTCAAGCTGTCCCTGAGCGTTCACTCTTTTCGAGTCGGTTCCTGAATGCCCTTCAGTCTAAAATCACAGTAAACCTATCTTCAAGGAATTAGTGATGGTTTCTACTATTGATTCTTTGAATCCCTGGCTAGTGGGGGTTGGACTCAAGACAGTTTTACTCGCGAGCGCGTGGATTGCCCCTAAGAAAATACTGACGCCAGCCGGACTATTCCATGCCTGGGTACTGGGTGTTCTAATCTGGGGAACCCTGGGTTGGCAAGGTTACGTGGTGGTGATGTTCTACTTCCTGGTGGGTTCTGGCGTTACGCGGATCGGGATGGCACAAAAGGAAGCAGAAGGCATTGCAGAAAAGCGATCGGGTGCCAGGGGACCAGAGAATGTTTGGGGTTCAGCGCTGACTGGGGCATTGTGTGCGTTGGGAACGCTATTTGTTGGACCTTTTTATCGGGAATTGTTGCAACTGGCCTATGTCGCCAGTTTTTCAACTAAGCTGGCGGATACTACGGCTAGTGAGGTGGGCAAAGCTTACGGCAAGCGGACGTTTTTGATTACAACCTTACAGCCTGTGGCGCGAGGAACGGAAGGTGCTGTCAGTTTAGAAGGAACGCTAGCAGGTATTGTGGCATCAGCCGCGATCGCTTTAGTGGGGTGGGGCGTTGGTCTGATTAACTTGACTGCTGTAATGCTGTGTATCGTTTCCGCGTTTATTGCCACTAACTTGGAAAGTGTCATTGGCGCGACGCTGCAATCTAAATTTGATTGGATGACGAATGAAGTTGTGAATATTATTAACACCCTGATTGGTGCGATCGCATCGGTGTTGTTGATCTTGGCATGGCACGGGTTGGGTTGGGGTTGAAGGTTGGAAGGTTGAATTATGAATTGTGAATGATGAAAAGAGTTCGCGATTTTTCATGATTCGTAGTTCATCATTTCTAAGCCTTCTAACCCGTAACCCTTTTGAATCCCTCTATTCGGATTGCGGTCCAAAAACCATTTGCAGAACGAATGGTTTACCATCAGCACGGTGATACTTATCGGCCCAAGCGCGGATAACCTCATCGAGTTCTGCCATCGCTTGATCGAGGTTCTCGGGTGGAATATCCAATTCTTCTAACACCCGCATCACGTTCGGTTCGCGATCGGCCCAGTCCCGCATTAATCGGAAATACCGCGCCGTATCCTCTACCATCGTGTAAGTGCGCTCTTTCCCATCTGCTGGGGAATACGAGGCACGGGTGAGAGCGTAGTAGGGTAGCCCCCAAGGACAATCGATTCGCGTGACGGTTCCCGAGTAGATTAAGCGACGCTTGATGTGTTCGGCCATTGCCTCGCTCAGAGGTAGGCGTCGATCTTGCGACAAATCTTCTTGAGAACGAGCGTGAAGAAATTCGATTAATTCCAAAAACTGAAGGGAATTAACGACTTGGGCATCTGGCAGGTTACCTGGGAGTTTGTCCTCAATGTATCGCTTTTCTTCAGCGCTGAGGCTTGTCCCGGTAATTCGCGATCGCCCCGGTTGCCAGGGATAATGTTCCATCCAGACGTAGGGAAATTGAATCAAGTAGCGAGGTTCCTGAGAACCCAGCATCTTCAACAGCTTCCCTTGTGTTAAGGCCTGCCTGACTTCCTCTACGATTACCTTGACCCGTTTTGGCTCAATATGGTGTAGATGCCCCGTCATCCGGGTATTCTCACCCTGCTCCAAATAGGTCATATAAATCGCACATTTGGCGGCAGTTGCGGCTGCATCCAGAAAAGCCCCGTGTCGGTGACCGCTGGTTCTCATCGCGCTGAAAGCCAGGTATAGCATAATCTGATCCATTGCACTGGGGCTAAGGCTTTTGATCAGATCGATGTGGTTAATCATGTTAGGGGGGTCATATCGCATGGGTACCAAACTTTTTTCCCGAGTGATTTGCCTCACTGATTCACTTATTCTGGAGTGAGTTCAACTCACAAAGTAGAACATGCGCTTACTTAAAGCACCCCAATGTTAAACGCTGATTTCTCTCTGAATTTCTTTAATTATAGAAAACTAAAGAGCAAATCGAAAACTGGAAGAACCTCCCACTTGAGAAAAAGGGGTTGAATTCTTCCAGCAGGCTCTATATCATAACCTTTAGACGTTAAATTTCCCAGTGATGGGAGTTAAACCGCTTCGGTTCTTTACGACCCGGTCTCGGACGCAGCGGACCATCTTCCTGAGTTTTAGCTGCTAACAGCTGGCTGTAACCGGCTGATTGAAGCTGGACAGTTGAGTAGTCAGCCAAAAGCCGAGAACTAGTGGGTAGCGAAATGATGCTGAGGCTCAGCAAGAGGATAGATGTGTAAGCGTGCATAGCCGAAGTCCGTGTCAGGGTTTGTAATCACTGATACGGAGTGTCCGTAACTGCCTCAGAAAAAAATCCTGTTGTAAGATTACAGGGAAAGCAAGGAAGCCTTTGACAAGTTATGGGCTGACTAACCCGTGAGTCAGTCGGTAGATAGATTACTGGTTGAGTGTCGTTGCTCGTATGAGTGAGCGCAGAGCGTTATTCTCGTTGACATCAAAAGGCTTTGCATCCTCACACCCGAGCCTATGCTGTCTTCGCCGCTTGACTGATGAGACACGATGTCTTCACCATTGCAAGAGGTGCTTGCCCAAAAGCGAGTTTTGGCTGACCGACTATTACACTCAATTGTCTGGAAGGTTAAGCGAACGTTATCTAGATTTCAGCGTCCGCTGCCACGATGCGGAGACTTGTCGTTCTCTTGCTTAGCACCAACGGATGGCAGTTGATTGGAGATAGAGGTGTAAATGCGCATAGCAGATGTCCGTATCAGGTTTCTAGTTCCAGATACGTAGTTCTGACCGAGGCGTCAGGAAAAACTTTCGCCAGAGTATTAGTTGCTTAGGCGCAAGATCGATGTTATATTTGCTGGGCAGACATGCGTATTACACCCCATCTATCTCTTCTACTACAAGCCAACCCCCCGACTCGTTAAGACGCCCCCGAACTGTGAGCGGCTGCTGGTCGAAATAGCGTTGTAGTTGCTCGTTTATCTCTGATTGCAAAGTAGTTAGTATACAGCTAGAACCCGCATAGCTATCTGGTTTAGCGATCGCGATTGCATAATCTTGCTCGTTGCGTCGCTGGAAAATGCCAGAGAAAAGTTGAGATTGCAGGTCAGCAGAGCGCTCGGTATTCTCCCTCTGGGCAATACCCTGCTTTGCTAAAGACTGCCCAACCATTTGTGTGGAAACGCTGACATTGCCTGTCGCTGGATACTCATCGGGATGATCCAAGTAATAGCGTTGCCAGTACAGCCAATCGGGATGGTGAGATGGCACGTTGAATAGAGGAATCATTGCGGCTGGTGCCACTGAGTCTTGCAGTAAAGCCTCCTGAATCGACTTCACGGATAAATCTCTGGGTTGACACTTCAGTTCGACACATAAGGCTGCTGCTATGCCTGCTGCCTGACCTATATTCATGACAACAGGTTGTAAGCGAGTCGCACCATTGGCGATGTGAGACACGGATATATTTTTCTCGCAGACCAAAAGGCCCTCGGTTGAGATTGGCACCAAGCAACCGTAGGGAATGGTAAAGGGTGTTCCCGTCCAGCGCCCACCCCAGCGAATCGATTTGGGTTGTAAGGGGAAATTAACGCCGGGATAGTGATGGTCATTCGGGTAGTTACCTATCGCGATTGACTGTACCGTCTGTTCCCTGCCAGTCTCACCCATCGGTAAAGCTGCCACCTGTTCCCCAGCAACAGGTAAGATATCCTGTTCTCGTAGCGTGACAAGCCCTTGGAGGCGTCGGCTTTCTCGGTAGTAAGGATGTAGGGCATAGGCACCTCCACCAAATGGAGCATGGAGAGTGGGGAGTAAAGAGTCGGGAAAAACTTGCTCGGCTAAACCATAACGCCGCCCGAGTTGAGATTGGATGAAATGAGCAAAACCTTGGGTGTGCCAGCGGGCTTCCTGAAGAAACTGCTGTTGCAACTCTGGAGATTCCACTAAGCGTCCTACACCTTCACCGTAGTCATTCCCACGGATGGGCCAGTTGAGCATCACGAAATTCCCAGGTAGGCGTCCATAATTGAGAAACTGTTCAGCACCATAACCGTCCCAAGCACCAGCAAACTGTTCTGGAGCGTAATGAGGTGGACGGGGAATTGATGGTGCATCTCCAGTCGTGCCAAAATCTTGGAGGAGAACGACCCATGTTGGAGCTTGAACTGGATATCGTTGTGTCAGTTCATTAGCCGCAATTGGAGCGCTAGGTTCTCCAAAATGCGATCGCAATTCCCAACCCCAGCGGTGCGGCACCTCGGCTAATGCCAGCAAGTCTCCGAGTTCCGTGGCATCAAGAGTAACTTTGGCGTGGACTATAAAATCTGCAAACCGAACGCCCGTAATGCAGCTGTCTTGGTGCAAAACCTCTACAGGAGTTTGTCCTACAATCCACTTAAGATTAGGTAGCTGCTGCACCCAATCTGCAAACACCTTTGCTCCAATGCGAGGGTCGAACGAAAACATACTAACCCAGCAATTATCCAACCCTCCTATCTGCCGACGCTGCAATTCCTTAAGGAATGTACCCCACAAACCCGTTTGAAAGGGAACGAGTTCATTGCCATCAGGTGCCGAGACGCCAGCCGAGGTTAGCATCCCACCTAACCAGGGAAACTCGCTTACCAGGATGGTTCGGACACCTCGACGCGCTGCTTGGATAGCCGCCGCAGTGCCGCCGGTACTCCCCCCGACAACTAAAACATCAGCCGTTAGTTCATTCATGACCAATTTTGCGATCGCTTACGTGTTACTCCCTTTCCCTTGCAGAACGCAACAGCTGCGCGTTCAAGCAGATTTATCAAAAATCAAACGATCCGGAATCCTGTAACTCCACAGTGTATTAGTCCCGTACTGCGATAAAACGCAACTATCAGCATGCTTGCAAGGAATTGAGTCAATCAAGCCGTTACACGTGTTGTTGCTAAGAAATTGTAATGAATCAATACAAACCTGAAAAACCTGGCAAACCCGATAAACCCGGTAAGCACGACAAATACGACGATTACGATCGACCTGGCAAACCTGGTAAACCCGATAAACCCGGTAAACACGACGATGACGATAAACCCGGTAAACCCGATAAAAAACCTAACGTCATTACCGTCAATCTGAAAGCTACTCAAATCGAGCCGCATGCCCCAGAATATCAGAGAATGCTCAAAAACCTTCAGGGCAACATTCTCAAAGGTCATGGGCGAGAGCATTCCGTTCATATTTTCCTACAATTCACCGCTGACACAAAAGCTGTGAAAAAGTGGATTGAGTCGTTTACCCAAAAATATGTAACTTCAGCCGAACAACAGCTGCGTGACACGGAAAATTACAAGAAAACTAAAAAATCTGGTGGCCTTTTTGGCAACTTCTTCTTATCAGCTAAAGGGTATGAAGCGATAGGTTTCACGAAACAGGAAATTCAATCAGCCTTTGTTGAAGAGGATGTACTCTTCGGGGATAAAGTTGATGTGAAATTTATCAAAGGGATGGCAGCAGCCCAAAGCGAACTGAAAGACCCACCCGTCGCAACTTGGGAACAGGGGTATCGATCTCCAATTGATGCAGTCATTCTGTTAGCCGATGAAAACGAGCAAGTGCTGCATCGCGAGGCAACGGCAATTATCCAAGATAAGAAGCTACCTGCAACAGTAGTGGCTGTGGAGTATGGTGCTGCTTTAAGAAACGAGAAAGGAGAGGGGATTGAACACTTCGGCTATGTTGATGGACGAAGCCAACCCCTGTTTCTCAATAGCGATATTGTCGCAGAAAATAATAAGGATGGGATCGATCGCTGGAATCCCTCGGCACCTCTAGAACTTGCTCTAGTCCCCGATCCCTTCGGTCAAGAGGACGATTGTTTGGGGAGTTATGTGGTGTTCAGGAAACTCGAACAAAATGTCCGAGGATTCAAGCAGCGCGAAGAACAACTGGCTCAAGCCTTGGGATTAACGGAGGATGATGCAGAACGAGCAGGCGCTATGGTTGTAGGGCGCTTTGAGGATGGTACACCCGTAGTCCTTCAGCATAATGAGGGACTCGACTCACCAGTTCCCAACAATTTCACTTATGACAGTGATGCTCAAGGCAGCAAATGCCCATTTCACGCCCATATTCGGAAAATGAACCCACGAGGTGACATTCCCAACTTTTTTGGTAAGACGGAACAGGACAAGCAGCAATTACGTGAAGAGGAACTGAGCCATCGAATTGTTCGGCGCGGCATTCCCTTCGGCAAGCAAGTGGTCGATCCCGGTAACGACTCTACTATTAACCAGTTACCAACAGGTGGGGTAGGGTTGCTGTTTATGTGCTTCCAAAGCAACATTGCTCGACAATTCGGATTTTTGCAGAAGATTTGGGCAAATAATGTGAACTTCGTGCAACCTGCAACTGGAGTCGATCCGGTGATTGGGCACAAACTCTCTAATGAACCTCCCTCACCTCAGCAGTGGCCGCCGCAATGGGGACAGCCCAATAAAACAGCTTTTGATTTTGGACAATTCGTAACGATGAAAGGTGGTGAATTCTTTTTCGCGCCTAGTATTCCATTTCTCAAGGAATTGAAAAAGGCTGATTGAGAAATGACGCTGCATTCTATAGGTAGCGGTTCTCGAATGAGTTGAACGCAGAGTTATGGGTAGGGGTAAGGCATACCTTGCCCCTACTTAGTTGGGCAGATGGGAGCGGCTACTGGTGTTTGAGATAGCGATAAGAGTTATTCTTTGATGGAATGCCCAGTGGCAGCGATCGCTTGTTTAATGGACTCTTCAGATGCGACTGGCGTATTCGGTCCAGCAGCATCGACTGTGACTGTCTTAGATTCTATATCTACTCTGACCTTGGCAGTTGGATCGACTGTTGCAATAGCTTCGGTCAGCTTTTTGGCCTCTTTAGAATCAGCAAGGGTTGGAACATTGAGTTTTAAGGACATAAAGATACCTCAAATTAATGTGTTTTTAAAACAAGGATTAGAGCAACTAGGATCGGTATCTTTCAATTTATCGACTAAGGCTTTTCCTAGTCTTCTATCTCTAGCGTGTTTTTGGTTTCACACCCGAAGCGAAGCATGCTGAGCAAAAGTTAGGCAAAACTAGTCATAACCAAATGTTCAAATCCTGTCAGCGCTAGCGTTTGCGATCGAAGGTTCAATTTTTTATCAAAAAAATTTATTATAAGTCTAATGGATGAGCCTCCTCATTTCCTTGCTTTCCAAGTCCCCCCATAGACATAGAAGGGGTTATTTTGGCTCACGGTATTCCAGCAACGACGACAAACAAAGCCCCATTGCTCTGAGGCATCATATTTGACTCGGTAAAGTACTGCCTCGGATTGATGACAGAGCGTGCAATGTTTTTGGCGCTTCCGCACCATTACTCCAATCTCCACTTTTGTTCAAGAAACAACAGCCAGTGTTCACTACTGTTACAGAAATTTGCTTTTTTGATGAAATATACCCTGCGTTAGAGGGTAAGCAAGGGCGTTCCTACAAAGTGTACTTCACTAAAATGCGATCGCGCCTTCTGTAACACGTATTGAGTTCATCCTAGAGTTCCTGATATTCAACTACAGCAGCAACAGCAGCAGCAATGTCTGCCATCGTCGTTTCACTGACTTGTCCTAGCTTGCGGAATAGCAATCGAGCTGAATCTCCGAGTCTTCATTTCTCAATCTCAATAACGGGTAAGCGTGAAGTGTCTTTGATTGTTCGAGAAAGATGTGACTAAGGAATAGAACGTCGGAAAATAATTCCAGTCGGCATCACAGTGTTCTTGATGTTAGCTCCCCGTAAAATAGCTCCTTTGATATTAGCTCCTGTTAAATTTGCACCTGAAAGGTTAGCTCCTGATAGATTCGCCCCTGATAGATTCGCCCCTTTCAAATCCACATTTGATAAGTTAGCCCGTTGAAGATTACAATCTTGGCACTGCTTAGTTGCTAGAAGTTGCTGGATGGTTGTGAGCGTTTTGGGTCTGCATAGTTGATTTAGATTAAGGATACTACCATCACTCATTTCGAGATAACAGAAGGGTTCATTAATCTGAGAAACAAGGAGTGTCGATTCTTCAGATGCATGAGTTGGTGAACTAATCCTTATTCCTCCCAGCAAGATGCAAGTTACAGAAAGCCACTCAATTATGAATCTGGGGAATGATTTTAGCATTTTCCGATCGGAGAATCTCACTTCAACATTTCGCTTAGGTTGGGTTGATACAGGCAATCTTACATACACAAGCATGATGGGTTAGGCTCAACCTGACCCATCCTACAATTTATGCTTCGTTCTTCATACCCAATGACTTAGCTAAAGATAGATACTTCTGTCATCAATCATGTTCGGGTTTCACGTCAATGTGGTAAGTGACGCTCTGCTCAACGTTGCCGCCCGAATAGGATATTTTTGCCTTCCATGTAATAGTATGTTTTCCCGGCGACAATGGCTGCAAGAAAAGATAGTATCCTTGGTCAACACTAGGACTGAGACGCAGTTGCGGGACTACTCTGTCGTCCACTCCATAGATGTTATCTTGGGGTAATTGGACATCAAACAATGGTGATTTTTCTAAGTATTGAGTGGGGTTCTTAACAGGCACACCATCGATCTCAGCTTCAAGCCGAGTGAGATTTTGCTTCTTAATATAGGCTACCTGATTTCTGAGATATTTCTCGGTGCGTTGTTCAGGCGGATCTGTCTGGAATGCGCCATAGAAAGCATTGACGAGTGGAAAGAACAGCTTCGTTCCCGCAGGCACGTTGCAATTTCGTACAGCCGATTCACCAGAGAATGTCCCACCAAGGAACCATACGTCTCCTTGTTGTCCAACACTGCAATCTCCGTTGTCAAGAAGCGGGTTGAGGTTCGCTGGAGTTTGTAGTGCCCACTGCCACCAAGCTGCCGCCCATTGACCGTAAGTCTTTTTATCAGGGGGAAATTGGATCGGCGCGATGCGGGGATTGTTATCTTGAGACAAAGGTTCAGCAGCAACAGACTGAATGGAAAGACTTGCCATCACTACTGTAGATAGGTTCACTGTAGCCAATCCTAGAACGATCCCAATGACTCTAGGGTTTAACCAAGATTTGGCTTGACTATTCATATGATTTTTGGATTTAGTAACAAAAGTTGAGTTGAGTTTTTAGGAATTTCTCATGATTTCTAGGATTCAGCTATTACTTCCACTGAATTTCATCTAAAAAACACAAAGTATAGTTATATAAAAACTTATGATTGTAACTAATTATTAAAGGTTAATAACTTGTAGATAGGCTTTAGATAGCCTAAGCCTCACAAGAATATAAAAAAATGTTTCATAATCTATCCTATCGCTTAATAATACTTCAAGCAAAAATGTTATTATTTGCGATGATAGCCGAAACACATCGCTCAATTTATAATTGGGAGCTATGTTTTCCAAGAAAAACTACGGACTTTAAGCTTTACAAATCCTTTATATTGGCTCACATCTTACACTTTTTTAATTAACAAAACTTCAACAAAGCCTCGCGCCGAAACTAACGTTCTGATAAAAACCTTTAGCGCTTGGACACCACTGTTACACAAACAAAGTCCGCTGATGCGGACTTAAATTCCATATGGTGCTTACCAACATTCAATCGATCGCTTATTTCTCCGTCAGTGTCTCGATGCCATCCCAGCAATCCGGTAGTCGATGAGACAGCCAGTATTGACAGCGTTGCAGATGTAACTGTGCGGCTTGGTCATAACTGTCGATCGCTAAAACTGACTTAAACTTTTCTAAAGCCAGAGCCAAGTTACGGTTCAAATAATACTCTCGCCCTTGCTCGTAAAGCTCGATGATTTGCTGCTTGTGTGCTGGAATGGGATCGGAACGCAGTCCTACTACTTCATAGATCGATACAGGTTGGTTTTTTCCCTTCACCCGCACTATATCCAGTTCTCGTACCCAAATGCGATCGCTACAGGATTGATAGGTATGTCCGCTGATTGCGATATCACAACCGTATAGCTTCGTCGTTCCTTCCAAGCGAGAGGCTAGATTAACATCATCCCCGATCACTGTAAACTCCATCCGCCGTGAGTGACCGATATTTCCACTAATCGCAGTTCCCGAATGAATGCCAATGCCAATCCGAATCGGTTTTTTATTTTCCACAATGCGACGAGCATTAAAGTCTGCCAAATTCGATCGCATTTCTAACCCAGTCTGTACCGCCCTCCAAGCATGGTCTTCCAATTGTGAGGGAGAGCGAAATACCGCCATAATCGCATCGCCAATATACTTATCCAATGTACCTTTGTGGGTAAAAATCGGCTCTGCCATCCGCCCGAAATACTCGTTGAGCATGCTCACGACTTCTTCCGGTTCCATGGTTTCCACTAAGTTGGTGTAACCCCGAATATCGGAGAAGAGAACCGAAACTTCTGCGGCGTCACCTCCCAACTTCGCTTCTCCCGTAGACAGCAATTGCTCTGCCAACTCCTGGGTCATGTAGCGGTACATCGTACTCTTGATGCGTTTTTCATCGCTGACATCATCCATCACTACTAACGCGCCATAGACATGGGAGGCATCAGCCGCATCTGCGATCGAATTAATCGATAAATCCACGCTATTCGATTCCGCGCCTGCACGCGATAACAACGTTTGGTCGGGGTAAAATTGCTGCCGTGCTTTCTCATCCTGTGCGGCTAAAGCAGCCTGCACCCAGTTGGTGAAGTCCCCTTCTTTGAGCTGAATTACCTCTAAAATTGACTTACCTTCCAAAGAATCGCGATCGCTTAATCCTAACAATCGCTTCGCGCTGGGATTTGCAGCGATAATTTCACCAGATGCATTCGTCGAGAGTACCCCATTCGTGAGCGATCGCAAAATATCTCGCTGCATCTGCTCTTGTTGCTGAATCTGGGCATACTGGTGCTGGATGGTTTCGTACTGTTGTTTCACGGTTTCAAACAGTTTGGCATTTTGAATCGCTACACCAGCTTGAATATTAAATGCTTGCATGAATTCTTGATCGCTGTTTCTAAAACTGGCCTTCCAGCACTCCGGTGCATGCGGCCAATCGTTGGGATTGTAGGGTGCAAACTCCCCCGCTTTCTTTTTATTCAGTAACTGAGTCACGCCAATTAACTTGCCATCGGCATTAAAAATTGGCATGCATAATAAGCTACAAGTGCGATATTTGTTGGACTGGTCAGATGATATAGAAGTAGCCGCATCGGGATGATTATACAGGTCGAATGGGACATTCAACGGCCGACCCGTTTGAGCCACTTTCCCCACAAATCCCACTCCCATTGGGACTCGTCGTTCAAGGAACGAACCATCCGACTGTTGGATTTTTGCCCACAATTCATTCGTCTGTTCATCTAATAACCATAGGGTGCTGCGATCGGCATTCATCAGTTTTTTCGCTTCATCCATCACCCGCTTG
>DATNPC010000350.1:0-6903 GCA_036703375.1 Allocoleopsis sp. | reverse complement strand
GCAACCGATTTGTATACTCATACAAAATATCGCTCTTTTGCTGCTGGCGCTTGGAGACGATAACGACTTTGGTGGCTTTTTGGGTGACTCGCTCGAAACGTTTGAGCCAATTGCCTGTCGGAACAATATCGACGGCATCCTGAATAAACTGTTCGCGATCGTAAGGTAAAACAATCTGAACTTCGCCATTGAGTTCTAGAATCGCCTCCAAAAACAAAATATCCGAACCGCAGGCGGCTGAAGCATAGCCGAGACGAGCATCGAGTTGCTGCAAGCGATCGCGAATAGCGTGGTAAACTTTGGATTCCAACTGGGGGGGAAATCTCGGAATCGAACAGGATTCTCGCTCGATGGTGTGTCCACTAAAGACTACGACGCGAGGTACTTGGAACCATTTCTTAATGCGCCCGATGTCTGCGTCTAAGTACTGTCCGAGCAAAGTAGCATTGCGACGGCTCGAACTCAAATCGCCAAAGCGTCCTTGAGCAAGTTGTACGGCTTGACTATACCAGTCTTCGGCTTCTGACCACTCCCGTAAGATTAGCGCAGCTTCGCCTAAGGTTGCGAGTAGCCAGTACTCGTCGCTACTGTGTTGGGCAGGAGGTTTGAGGTTTTCTAAGCATTGCTGGCGAACGTCTTTCGCTAGCGATCGCGCACGCTCTTCTTCTCCTTGTAACATGGCCATCGTCGCGGCATTAATTCCCGTCCAAAAGCTGCCATTGGACTGATAGGCTTGTTCGTATCGAGATGCCGCTAACCCAAGCTGCCGCTTGCGTTCTTCAGGTTCTGTGGCTTGCGTCCAGAGGTCTTTGTGAGTGCGAGCTAAAATACCAATGGTTTCCTCATCTTGGTGTCCAGATTCTAGAAGTTCTAACAATAGAGAATTGGCTCGATGAGTTGCACCGCTTCGGGCTAGAGCGAGGGCAAGCAGTTGTTGCAAGCGCAAATCGCTCGGCCAGCGTTTCAATCCTTCTGTCAGGACATCGTAAGCCATGAGGGGTTCGCCCAACTGAAGGATACAGTCCCCCAGCACTCGGTAAATATCCGGCGTTCGAGGTTGGAGTTTGAGGGTTTCCTGCTTTAACGCCAGTAGCGAGTTTAAATTCAGTTCCGAGGAATGTTTCAGGCTTTGTAAGACTAGAGCGATTTCTTTATCCTCAACGGAGGCAGAAGTTTCTGAAAAGGTTTCACTACCTTCAATGCGATAGCCTAAGCCTAAAACTGCCTTGAGGACTCCAAGAGCGGTAATGCGATCGTACTGTTTTTCGGATTCCGGTAGCTCGTCATAAGGAACTAGACAGGGATGTTCCTTGCGTACATCATCTCGCTGCTGCCCATAGTTCCAACCTTCGGCTAATCGCTGCTGCGCCCAGAGTTCGTGAGTATTCCTAGCGAGTAACTCGGTAAGCTTTAGGTGTTCTGCGGTTAGCGTTACGTTCGACGTGTCTAGGGGTTCTGGCTGGTAGTTCAAGGAAGTCTCCGATCGCAAGTGCAGTTCCTCTCTTCATCAGATCTAGCACGCTTTGCTCTTGGTCAGCCTTTGGCAGCCTGCTTTCATCCCAAACGGCTGACTTGAACTTAAGGCGAATGGCACTGAATTATGACTTAAAATTGATTGTTCTTTGGAAAAACCCGGACTTGGGGGACGAAGTGCCTCCCCCACGCCCCCTGCACAAGGGTTGATTGGTGTGATGACTGTTCTTCAGTCAGCGAGATTCAATATGAGGCAGAGGGTTCCAGGGCAAAAGGCAGAAGGAATAAGAATTTTCTGTAGGTTTTGGTGTGCGCGGTTCATGAGGGACGACTGACGCTACTTTCCCTAATGCCATTTGCTATAGTTCCAGAAAGAGAAAAATTCTCTACAGGGCTGCATCCACCTAAAGGGTGATATTTTCACCGCCTGAACCAGGGTTAAGACGTTGTTTCCGTTGTTTTGTGCGCCTACTTCACGATGAATAAATTTTGCGATGCCTTCATCTCCTACGGACGAGCTGATAGTAAAGCTTTTGCAACAAAACTTCATGCTCGATTGCTGGAAGAAGGGTTTAATGTGTGGTTCGACCAGAACGACATTCCCCTTGGCGTAGACTTTCAGAACCAAATTGATGATGGCATCGAGAAGGCGCATAATTTCCTATTTATCATTGCACCGCATTCAATTAATTCGCCCTATTGCGGGAAGGAAATCGATTTAGCACTTAAGCGGAATAAACGGATTATTCCGCTTTTGCATGTTGAAGAAATTACTCAGGAGATTTGGCAGCAGAGATTCCCTCATGGTACGGCCCAAGATTGGGAAGTTTACAAAGCGCAAGGAAAACATACAGTTTTTCAGAATATGCACTCGACGATCGGCAAGATTAATTGGGTGTATTTTCGAGAAGGGATAGATGATTTTGAGCAGTCTTTTGCCGGATTAATTGACTTATTTCGTCGTCAGGCTGATTATGTCAAGCAGCATACTCAGTTTTTAGTGAAGGCGCTGGAGTGGGAGAGGCGTCAAAAACAAACTAGCCATCTACTAGTTGGGGAAGAACGACAACAAGCTCAATCTTGGTTGAAGATACGGTTTAAAAACGAGCAACCGCCTTGTCTTCCTAGCGATTTACATTGCGAATACATCACCGAAAGTATCAAGAATGCCAACAACTTGATGACTCAGGTGTTTATCTCCTATGCCGATGAGGATCGGGCGACGATGGAGAAGATTCGTAATAGTTTGAGGCGGGAGAGTATCACGGTTTGGACGAATAAGACAGACATTCAAACGGGGGAAGCGTTTGAGGAGGCAATTAAGCGGGGAATTGAACAGGCGGATAATTTAATTTATCTGATTTCACCGAATTCAGTAACGTCAGATTTTTGCCAGCGAGAATTGGACTTGGCGGTGTCACTGCACAAGCGGGTTATTCCGGTGTTGGTGGAAAAACCTGACCCAATTCAGGTGCCGAGTATGCTACGGGAGTTGCAGTATATTGACCTCACGGACAATGTGAGGGAAGAGGATTACCTGCTCGATGAAAGTCAACTGTTAAAGATTTTGCATCAGGATGCGGCGTACTATAACGAGCATAAGGTTTTGCTGACCAAAGCGCTCAAGTGGAAGCAGCAGAACGATAATCCGAGTATTCTTCTCCGAGGGTATAACCTGCGGAGTGCTCAAGCGTGGTTAAAGGTAGCGCAAAAAAGAACGCAGCATCCACCTATACCGTTACAGGAAGAATTCATTGAGGAAAGTTTGCGGCAACCCCCATTAGAGTCGCTGGATGTGTTTGTTTCCTATTCCCGTGCGGATTCGGATTTTGCCCGGAAGCTCAATGATGAACTACAACTTCAAGGGAAGACGACTTGGTTTGACCAAGAAAGTATTGCATCGGGACGTGACTTTCAGCAGGAGATTTATCAAGGAATTAAAACGTGTGAAAACTTTTTGTTTATTCTCTCATCCCGTTCGGTGAATTCGCCTTACTGTGGGAATGAAGTGGAGTATGCCGCGTCGTTAAACAAACGCTTCGTGACGGTGCTGCATCGGCAGGTGAATTCAGAGGAGCTGCATCCGGAGTTAGCGAAGGTGCAGTGGATTGATTTTAATCACAATGAGCGGGATTTTAATGCGAATTTTAACCAGTTGGTGAGAACTGTCGATACCGATCGCGAACACGTAGAGAGTCATACGAGATGGCTGCAACGGGCGATTGAATGGGAGCAAAAAAATCGCAGTGAGGACTTGCTGTTGCGGGGCGGGCAATTGATACTTGCCCAAAACTGGCTACAAGAAACTCAACACAAGCCAAAAAAGCCTTTGCCGACAGCGATCCAAAACGAATTTATTACAGCCTCGATGGAGTTGCGCGATCGCCTGATCCGAGAAAAAGAAGAAAATAGGCAGCGAGAGTTAAGGCTAGCGCGTGGGATTGCGATCGCATCTGTGGCAGGTGGCATTGTTATGGCCAGCTTAGCGGTGTTTGCTAGCTATCAATCCAGACAAGCAAGTATTAGTCAAATTAAAACTGCGATCGCTTCTGCGGAACTCTATTTGTCCTCCGATCGGAAGCTAGATGCACTAGTCAATAGTGTTATCGCGACAGTCAGGCTCAAGCAAATGTTGCCGCCAGCTTCTCCCGAACTCCGTCAGCAAGTCCAAGCAACACTGCAACGAACAACCCAAGACGTGCAAGAGATTAACCGTCTCAACGGCCACAAAAATGCAGTCGTTAGCGTCAGGTTCAGCCCCAATGGTCAATACTTGGCAACGACATCCAAAGATGGCACAGCCCGGTTATGGGATTTGCAAGGCAACCAGAAAGCTCTCTTCCAAGGCCATAACGGAATCGTTATCGGTGTGAGTTTCAGCCCCAATGGTCAATACCTGGCAACAACATCAGAAGATCGAACAGCCCGCTTATGGGATTTGCAAGGCAACCAGAAGGCTCTCTTCCGAGGACACACAGATCGCGTGATGAGCGTTGCCTTTAGCCCTGATGGGCAATCTTTAGCAACCGCTTCCTTAGATGGCACAGTCCGCTTATGGGATTTGCAAGGCAATCAGAAGGCTGTATTCAAGGAATCTGATGTGATGAGCGTTGAGTTTAGCCCCAACGGTCAATCCTTGGCAACCGCCTCCTTAGATGGCACAGTTCACTTGCGGAATCTGCAAGGCAATACCATTCTTCGGTTCAATCAACACAATGCTGCGATCGTGGGCGTGAGATTCAGCCCGAACGGCCAATACTTAGCAACCGCCTCCACAGACAAGACAGCTCGTTTGTGGAATCTAAGCGGTCAACAGATAGCCGAACTCAAAGATGATAGTTCGATTAATGATGTTGAATTTACTCCTGATGGTCAGTTCTTAGTCACCGCCTCTGAGAGTGGGATTGCCCGTTTGTGGAATTTACAGGGCAAAGAAGTCATGCGATTTACAGGACACAAGAAAAAAGTGAACAGCGTGAGTATCAGTCCCAATGGTCAGTATTTAGCCACGGCATCTGAGGATGGCATCGCTGGCTTATGGCCGCTACAAACCGAGGAGTTTGCTCATGTGCATCAGCGTGAAGGCCATCAGATTTTTAGTGTCAGTTTTGCTGCTCCTAACGGTTACTTAGCGACTGCATCTCAAGAGAGTACAGTGCTGTGGAATTTACAGGGCAAAGAACTGATTGAATTGCCACTGACTAAGGATCGGGTTGTAGATGTTAGTTTCAGCCCCGATGGAAAGTATTTGGCTATTGGATTAAAGGATGGTATAGCTCAGTTATGGACGATACAGGGTAAGAGAATAGCTGTCTTGGCACGACATAAAAATTTGGTGCTGAGCGTGCAATTTAGCCCCAACGGCAAGTATGTTGCCACCACATCGGAGGATGGTACGGCAAGATTATGGAATTTACAGGGGAATGAACTTGCGGTATTCCGAGGTCATGAGTTGGGAGTTGATGATGTGAGTTTCAGTCCGGATGGTAAATACTTAGCCACGGCATCGAGAGATCGTAGCGCTAGATTATGGAACCTAAAAGGTGAGGAAATTAGGGTGTTTAAGCACACCAACGCAGTGACGAGCGTAAGCTTCAGTCCGGATAGCCAAAGGCTTGTTACCACATCAGAGGATAAGACAGCTCGCTTGTGGGATTTGGCAGGCAAGGAATTATTAAACCTGCCACATGGAGCTTCAGTGAAGAGAATCAGCTTTCGTCCGGATGGCAAGCGATTAGTTACCGCATCCGCAGATGGGCGGGTTTACGTCTGGGATTTGCAGGGTAAGAAGTTGGCTAGCTTTCAAGCCGATGATGAACCGATAGAAGCGATTAATTTTAGTTCAAATGGTAAGTATATGGCTACTGTTTCCGACAACACAGCTCGAATATGGCGCACTAAGGATATTGAGGATTTGGATGCTCTTCTGTCTCGAAGCTGCGCTTGGGTAAGGAATTATTTAAACACAAACCCCTATGTCGATCGCAGCGATCGCCATATTTGCGATCGCTTCTAAGAAGCGGGTCTATTCCCGATGAGTTTATTGAGTGCGTCTAATCATTATTGACAAGCAGATTGATGGTGTTTTCAAACTTCTCAAAATTCTTAACGGCGGCTTTGAGTGTTGGCTTTATATCCTTGGTTCCCCGTCAAGCGATCGCCCAAACTCTTAACTTTAATTTGGGGAATTTTACCGAATCGTCTTTAACTCGATTTTATGCCGTTCCCCTTGGCTCAGAGAAATGGGGTAAAAACTTACTTTCGGGCGACGTAAAGGCTGATGGGGAAATTCCAATTTCGCTCCCACCTCTTAAGGACTCCACGACGGGTACCCAAGTCTGCACGTATAACATCAAAGGTGAGTTTAGCGGCGGCAAAGAGTTGCTCGACTATGCGGTTGACCTTTGTAAAATGGCTCAAGAGGGATACTATGTGTTCGTCAACCAAACCACACCGAAAACAACGATTTTCAATAATTCAGTTCGCAACATTCAACAATCCGAAATTGATTATTTGGGGTTTTGTCCAGAAGATACGGGGTTAAAGCCTGCTGGTTCGGCAAATGGTGTTCGTTGGGGAGCGTTTAAACTTCTCCATCGTTGCGGTGACTCGGGTTTGGGTTTTGGCTTGCAGAAGTTTGGATACGAGGGTAATGGTTACGGCGTTCTGGAAATTAATTCTGACTCATCCGCTCAACCCAAACCCCTGCCCGTGCAATTTGCTAGCAATCCCCTTGCTTCTGACAATTCTGATTGTGCTCGTCAGGGGGGAGATGTTAAGGTTTACAGGGGCTTTTTTCCCTCAGGCAACTCCGAGCCTGCTAATCTCAGTTTTATTGGTGATGTGAGGCGTTTTCCGGAAGAGTACTGGCACGAAGCGTCAGAGCTTGGTGGAAAACGGTTTGTGTACTTCGGCACGCGAGAAGAAGGA
>DATNPC010000349.1:0-25140 GCA_036703375.1 Allocoleopsis sp. | reverse complement strand
AGGTGTGGACAGGTATCTGGACCCCTATGAGGCAGGGCGCAAAAACTTGCAAGAGCATACTGAGTTGTTGAAAAAGCTAATCATCAACCCAAACCAGCGCATCAGGATGCAAAAGGTGGAACAAGTATCTCAGCAGAAACTTGCTGAATTGGCAGAAACCATCGCTATTAAAAAAGCTGGGAAAGACAAAGAGGCGCTGAGCTTAGTGCTTAGCGATAAGGGGAAGAAGATTATGGATAACATCCGAACCCAGCTTGCGGAAATGAATCAGGTACAGGATAGGATTTTAGACCAACGACAACAAGCAACAGACCAAGTTCAGCAATTGTCATCGATCGTTGGCTGGGGTGGTTTGGTTATTTGTATAGGTTCCGGACTCTTCATCTCTTATTACGTTGCGAATTACATTACCCGTCTGATCATCGGACCAATCACAGACGCGGCGAAGGCGGTAGCCTCGTCTTCAGCAGGTATTGCTGAGACTGTAGAGCAGCAGGAACGCACCGTTTTGGAGCAGACGAACTCCGTGACTGAAACCACCAGCACAATTGAGGAGTTGGGAGTGTTTACGCTTCAATCTGCCGAACAAGCTGACAACGCTGCTGGAGGTGCGAAGCAAGCCTTATCCCTGGCTGAGGGAGGAACTCAAACCGTAGGTCAGACGATCGAAGGCATTTCCGGTTTGAAAGACCAGGTAACCGCGATCGCTAACCAAATTATCCGCCTCTCCGAACAAACCGCTCAAATCTCGACCGTATCTGACCTGGTGGCAGATTTGGCCAACCAAACCAACATGCTGGCTCTAAATGCAGGGGTAGAAGCTGCTCGTGCGGGCGAACATGGCAAAGGCTTTGCGGTAGTTGCGGGTGAAATTCGCAAACTGGCAGACCAAAGTAAGAAGTCAGCCGATCGCATTAACTCTCTGGTTAACGAAGTGCAAGCCGCGATTAACTCCACCGTTATGGTAACTGACGAGGGTACAAAGAAAGCAACGGTAGGTATTGAACTAGCCCAAGAAACGGGCATGGTGTTCGCGAGTATTGCTGACTCGGTTAACCAGGTATTCATCAACAGCCAACAGATTGCCCAGAATTCCAAACGTCAGGCTGTTGCCGTGCAGCAAGTCGTAGCCGCCATGAATGTCATCAACTTAGGGGCAAAAGAAACAGTGGCTGGTATTGTCCAAGTGAAAGACGCAACCAACAACCTGAACAGAACAGCTGAAAACCTGGAGGCTGTGGTTTAAACCAGCAGAATGCGCTCTTTGAATTTTGAGTTCCCAAACGGTCATGATGATACAAGACGAAGAACTACGCAATCTTTACAAAGACGCCAGTGCTGACCATATTCAGAAAATTGAAGCGGGATTGCTGCATCTCGAAAAAAATCCTCTAGATCGAGCCAAACTAGAGCAATTACTCCGAGAAACACACTCCCTCAAAGGTGATTCCCGGATGCTGGGGGTCAAAGATGTGGAAACTCTGACCCACCAAATCGAAGAGATTCTAGGGGGCGTTAAGCGGGGCGAGCGAATTCTCACCCCTCCCATTTTTGAGTGTCTTTATCAGGGGCTGGATGCTGTTCGGAAAATCGCTCATGAAGCTGTCACCGGACAAGCGGCAGGCATCAGTGTCTTCCATGTCTTAGCTCAACTGATGGGGGCCGAGTCGGGCGATCCTGTGGAAATCGCGGAAACCGTTGCTCAATCCAATGGTACTACCTCGACTCAGCTGATTGCAGAGCAGCCCTTGGTGGTCAAGGAACCCGTCGAACCATCAGAGGGTCTGGCTTTAGCACGCGATTACCAGATTGACACCATCCGGGTAGAATCCCAAAAGCTGGATAAGTTATTGACTCAAGCCAGCGAACTGATTGTGGCCAAAGGTCAGCTTGGAGACCGAGTTAGTGAAATTGACGAAATCCTAACGCTATGGGAAGAGTGGAACCGGGAAGCGTTTGTGAGCCGTCTAGCTTTTGACGAGCTGGAGAGACGCTGGCAGACGAGCGAACTGCAACCCCTGCAAAATTTCTATAACTTGCTGGAAACCCGCTTGGAGCAGCTCGGCGTTTTGCTCAATCGACTGCGTAGTACGACTTATGAAGATAACGCCAAACTGGAAACCGTCGTCAATGAACTGGAGTCGGGAATTCACTCTCTGCGACTGCTGCCATTTTCTACGATTTTTAATTTGTTTCCCCGCACGGTGCGCGATTTAGCCAAGCAGCAAGGCAAAGAAGTCGATCTAGTGCTTGAAGGTGGAGACACCAGCGTGGACAAGCGGATTCTCGAAGAAATGAAAGATCCGCTGTTGCACTTGCTTCGCAATGCGATCGATCATGGCATCGAAACACCTCAAGAGCGTCAGCAACTTGGCAAGTCTCCCGTTGCTACAATTCGCCTGCGAGGGTATCAGGTTGGCAGCACCGTTAGCATCGAAGTCGTTGATGATGGGCGCGGTTTGGATGTCGAAGCGATTAAACAAGCAGCCGTAAGTCGTGGCGTTCGCACTAAAAACGAACTGGCACAAATGTCAACGGCTGAAATTCAGGCCCTAATCTTTGCCCCCGGCTTCTCCACCCGCACGGCTGTCACGGAGATTTCCGGTCGGGGAGTGGGCTTAGATGTCGTGCGGGCTAATGTCGATCGCCTTAAGGGAAACATCCAGGTGGAATTCACGCCCAGCAAGGGATGTTTGTTCCGCATCACGGTGAATAGCAGTCTTTCCACGACGGATGCCTTGATCGTGCGAGTCAGCGAGCATCCCTATGCTATCCCGGTGGGATTTGTCGAAGCGATGCAGCTGGTGTCTCCTCAGGAAGTCTTTGCCACTGACGGCAGCCAGACGCTCCCGTTCCAAGGAGAGTCAGTCACCGTGACGTGGCTAGCCGATTTATTGGGCTTACCCGTCAAAGCGCCTACATCAACCAAAGCACTCCGCGCTGCCTCAAAAACCATCCCTTGCATTATTTTACGGATTGGCTCGGAACGTTTGGCATTGCTAGTCGATGTCATCTTGGAGCAACAGGACATTGTTTTGAAGCCCCAGAGTCAATTGCTCAAACGGATTCGTAATATTTCCGGTGCCACCATCTTGGGGACGGGAGAGGTGTGCATGGTGCTCAATCCGACCGATTTGTTCAAGTCGGCGAGGAAGGCTATTGTATCCGTCACCGTTAAAGAGTTAGCCCAACAAGCCCAAGTCAAACCAAAAATTCTCCTGGTTGAAGACTCCATTCCCATTCGCACCCAGATGAAGCGGATTTTGGAAAGTGCGGGTTACGACGTTACAGCGGCGGTAGATGGTGAGGATGGATTCAACAAACTGAAGGTGGATACCTTTGTTGCGGTAGTGTCAGATGTGCAAATGCCCAATCTGGATGGGCTGGGACTGACCGCCAAAATTCGCCAATTTCAGGAGTACCAAGATTTGCCCGTTATTTTGGTGACCACCCTGGCATCTGACGAGGACAAACGCCAGGGGCACCAAGCAGGAGCAAATGCCTATATCACCAAGGGTGATTTCGAGCAGGGTGTCTTGTTAGACACATTAAGGAGATTGATTTAAATGGCAACGAACAAAGTGGTTTTGGTTGAAGATTCCCCCGTTGCATTGGAAATTCTGCAACGATTGCTCAGTTCTTCACCCGATGTGGATGTGGTCGGAACGGCACGCGATGGGGTCGAGGCTCTGGAAGTGATTAACAGAACACGACCGGATGTGATTTGTACAGACCTACTCATGGAAAACATGGATGGTCTGGAATTAACCAAGCGCGTCATGGCTGAAGACCCGCGACCGATTTTGGTAATCAGCAATTTCGTGCAAAAGACCGATGTTGATAATGTCTTTCGTCTGTTGCAGGCCGGAGCCTCAGATGTTTTCCCCAAACCTTCGACAGATTCGCCGACGGATTACGAGAGACTCAAGGCGGCGCTGGTTACCAAAATTAAAGTGCTTTCCAATATGAAAGTGACGCAACGACGACCAGGACAGCCGTTGAGCGCTCCTACGAAGCTATCAACATCCGGGGCGTTCGCCGGAAATCAGCCGCTGATGACGAATGTCAGCTCTCGCGTCAAAGTTATCACGATTGGGGTTTCCACCGGTGGTCTACAAGCCATCCAAAAAATTGTTTGCCAACTGCCGTCGAATTTCCCGTTGCCGATTGTTTGTACGGTACACGTCACTACAGGGGTTTTGTCAGGATTGGTCAGTTGGCTCTCTACTGAGTGCGATTTGAGGGTGAAAATTGCCGAAGTCGGCGAGTCTCCTTCGCCAGGAACCCTGTATTTTGCCCCAGAGAAAAACAATCTAGAAATAGACTCCAAGGGCAAGTTCATCTATACACACTGTCCGGAAACCGATAGGCATTGTCCCTCCATCTCAGCCACGTTCAAATCCGTTGCCAAGTTCTATGGCAAAGCAACAGCTGGAGTGTTATTGACGGGGATTGGTCATGACGGTGCAGAGGGCTTGCAGGCAATTGCTCAAGCTGGAGGCATCACAGTTGCTCAAGATGACAAAGCCGGTGCGTTTGGCATGGTCAAAGAAGCGATCGGACTCAATGCCGTGCAGCACATGGTGGCGATTGACAAAATTGCCCCGTTCTTGCTCAAGACTATATCCTAGAGCGCCACTCGATTAAACCAAATCCGCGTTGATTATCCTCTTTTTTGAGACGAACCGCAGAGCGCGCAGAGGTCACAGAGAGAAGAGGAGGAGGTAAACAGATATAGCTGTTGCCATAATGGTTAGGAGAATTTTAACGGTTCAAACGACCATGAACCAGTAATGAACATAACATCCCTCTGCCCTCTGCCTTCTGCCTTTTGCTAAAGGATGCGGATTTGGTATTACTCTATACAGCTAAAAATCGTTGAATCACTTCATTACTCAGTTCGCTGGTTGGACCAGAGGCAACAATGCCGCCTTTTTGCATCGCGTAGTATTTATCCGCTTGCCGGACAAAGTGCAAATGTTGCTCGACTAACAGGACGGATATTCCCGTAGACTTAATAATCTGGCGGACAGCAGCCTCAATTTCTAAAATAATCGAAGGTTGAATGCCTTCGGTGGGTTCGTCTAAAACCAGTAACCGAGGCTTTCCCATCAAAGCACGCGCGATCGCAAGTTGTTGTTGTTGCCCGCCGCTCAAGTCACCTCCCATGCGAGACAACATGGTTTTTAACACGGGAAACAGGGTAAAAATTTCTTCGGGAATATCCTGCTTACCGTTTCTCCCTCCCTGACGCGCTTCTAAACCCAGCAGCAAATTTTCCTTCACCGTCAACCGAGGAATAATCTCCCGGCCTTGGGGAACGTAACCAATTCCCAATTTCGCCCGTCTGTCGGGCGACTTCCCGGTAATCGGTTCTCCTGCTAATGCGATCGTTCCCGTGCGGGGTTTGAGCAACCCCATGATTGTTTTCAGTAGTGTTGTTTTGCCCACACCATTGCGCCCAATGAGGCAAACCATCTGCCCTGCTGGTACGCTCAAATCGACATTTCGCAGAATGTGACTTTCACCGTAGTAAACATTTAAATCGGCAACTTGCAGCATGAGCTGAGTTGAGGATTCGGTAAGTTGAGAAGCGATCGCCTGATTCATTTTAAATTTGTGTAAGTCCGATTTTTAAGCTGCTGCTAGGGGTTCTCCGAGATATACCTCGATGACACGCGGGTCATTCTGCACTTCTTCAATACTGCCTTCGCATAAAACAGACCCTTCGTGCAACACCGTCACCTTCCGAGCAATTTGGCGCACGAAGTCCATGTCATGCTCGATGACCAAAATCGAGTGACTCTCTGCCAATGCCAACAGTAACTCCCCAATATTTTCGGTTTCCTCATCCGTCAACCCCGCCACGGGTTCATCCACCAGCAACAAATCCGGGGATTGAGCGACCAACATGCCAATCTCTAACCGTTGCTTTTCCCCATGAGAGAGCAATGCTGCTGGTAACTCAGCCTTCGCCGTTAAGCCAATTGTTTCCAACAATCCTACAACTGTCTTCCGTTCGTATATCGAGCTACGCCCAAACAGCATCGCGAAAACATTTTTCTGACGATTGCAGGCAATATCCAGATTTTCGCGAACGGTTAGATTGAGGTAGACGCGAGGTGTTTGGAACTTACGACCAATTCCCAAAAGAGCAATTTTATTCTCAGATAAACGCCGTAGATTTCGTCCCTTAAATAACACCCGCCCCTGTGTCGGCTGGACTTTGCCAGTTATTACATCCAAAAACGTAGTCTTGCCAGCTCCATTCGGCCCAATTACCACCCGCAACTCCCCAGCCTCCATACTGAAGTTTAAGTTGTTGAGCGCTTTAAAGCCGTCAAAACTAACTGTTACATTTTCTGTTTCTATAATTTTCTCATTCACGTTGCATCTCCATCAGATCGGTAGGTAGGTTTCAAATCACAAAGGTTTGATTGGGGCAGGTAACTTGGGAGCACTGAGTATCAGTTGATTGCTAATTTTTTAAACCGTATTCACTCTCATCGCTAGTGTCTGATTTTCGTTGATTTTCACCCACCTACGGAGCGGCGTTGCTGAACGCAGGAAGCCGATAAATTTTCAAGCTTTAACGTTTTATTTGGAATCATCCTGTCAATCAACAACGCCTGGTCGAGCGTGGCTCTCTATAAGACCCAATCAAGTCCTTGATAGATGCAAGCCCACACCTCGGATGACTATTCGGTCAGCCGTACTGCCAAAGTTAGTCCGGAAGCTAAGAAAAACTGCACCCTGGCTCGGATCGATTGATGCCGGTTGACTATCCACGCAGATTGGCCCTGGATTCGTTCGATCTGTTCCATCATCCAGAAGTACAACAGCACTGCTCGGTGGGTTTTGAACTTGTGCCAGTCGAATCTGGGTAATGAAGCTGCGAGCATTGGAAGACTCGTAACAAACACGAACTCCTTTTACCAAGAAGTAGGGGGGTACCTCAAGCCCTTTTTCTACAACTTTGTTGCCACCTCCAGATGCCGTATCACCCGTAGTAGTTGATTGAATGATTAAACCGCTCAGGCCACCGCCAACTCCTGACGAAACGGCATTGAATGAGGTAAGCACGCTAGGATCGCCTGGTAAAAAATTAAGAGGATCGATCCACATGATTACCGAGCGGTTTAGTCCTGGTCTTGAAGGTTGAGCAACTGCTGTATGTAGGAAGGTGCCGATTGTTACTAAGCAAACACTCAATAAGGCGACTAATCTTAGCCATCTGAAGCGATAGGGTTTCAGCAAACTTTGCAGCATATTAAATGCCTCCTGCTTAAAGCGGAATTTATTATGTAGACAAAGTAACGCCAATTCCCCACCTATCAAGTTTTCGATCTAATTCTTAACTTTTTTCTAGTCTCTTGCTCCGAGATTTTCTCGTTCTCGTTGCACTTCTGGGTCTTCTTCTAAGCTGGGATAGGTGATAAGGGGTTGGCGCAGTCCCAAAAGCGATCGCATTTGTTCAATTCCTTCAGTTCTCAACCACCCCACAATCCCATCCGGCAACACCGTTACCACGATTAAAAACAGCGCTCCCTGGAAAAATAGCCAGATTTCGGGAAACTTCTCACTCAACAAACTCTTGGCGAAATTCACCACGAGCGCCCCAAGAATCGCTCCCACTAACGTGGCGCGACCTCCCACAGCTACCCAAATTACCATTTCAATGGAAAAGGCAATATCCATCGCTTTGGGCGATACAATCCCCGTTTGCAGCGTGAACATTGCCCCGGCCAATCCTGCTAGTGCCGCAGAAATCCCAAATACTAAAACCTTGAATCCAGTAGGGTCGTAACCTGTAAAGCGCACGCGGCTTTCATCATCGCGAATGGCAATCAACAACTTGCCGAAGCGACCTCCCGTCAACCAGCGACAAAGGGCATAGGCAGCTACGAGAAATAATACAGTCAGCGTGTAGAAGATAAACTGCGTCGGCGCTGTATTGACATCTGCCCCTAACAACGTTTTGTAGTTCGTGAGACCGTTGGTTCCATTGAAGAGTTTTTGTTGACCGTTGAAGAAGTTGAAAAAGACGATGGTTGCTGCTTGGGTGAGGATGGAAAAGTAAACGCCTCGGATGCGATTGCGAAATACTAAATAGCCTAATATTGCGCCCAGTAGTGCAGGAATGATGATAACGGCAATCGCAGCAAACCCGAACGAATCAAATGGTTTCCAAAACCAGGGAAGTTCAGTTACGCCATAGAGATTCATGAATTCTGGCAGCTTCCCCGCGTCTACTGGCGCTAGTTGCAGGTGCATGGCGATGGCATAACCTCCTAGCGCAAAAAAGACGCCATGCCCCAAACTCAGCATCCCCGTATAACCCCAGATTAGATCGATGCCGAGGGCTGCGATCGCTAAGGCTAAAAATCGTCCCAACAGCGAGAGACGAAAGCCAGAAATCACCACGGGCATCAAGAAGATGAGGATGAGGGCAACCAGGGCAACAATACCCACCTCAATCAGCAGTAACCGACGACGCCGATGTCGTCGCTCAATACCTGGAATTCCAACCAATGAATCAAATGTCATGGCAGCTGCTCAGTTAAAGACTAGGGGCTAGAGGAGATGGGGAGATAGCAAGAGTGTTCGTTTAGGCATCCACCGAGCGTCCTTTTTGGGGGAAAATCCCACCCGGTCGCACCTGTAAAAAGGCAATAATCAAGGCAAAAACCATGACCTTTGCCATGCTAGTGGTGGCAAAAAACGTGAAGAAATCTGCCAAGGGTTTCACTGGTACTAAGAGGAGAGCGAGTATACCCGAACCGATTAGGTAATTCACTGTACCAATTGCGATCGCTGCCACAATCGAACCGACTAGCTTACCGACACCACCGACGACGACCACCATAAATGTATCAACTACATAGTTTTGGCCTGTATTCGAGCTAACAGAACCGAGTAAACTTACGGCACAACCCGCAACACCTGCCAACCCCGAACCTATCGCAAACGTTAAAGCATCGACCTTTTGCGTAGGAATTCCCAAGCAAGCGCTCATGCTACGGTTTTGGGTGACGGAGCGAATTCGCAAGCCCCATGCCGAACGCTGCAAAAATAGGTAAACGCCAATCACGCAAACAATCGTGAGTGCGATGATGAACAACCGGACGTAGGGCAATTGAAAGCTTCCTCCGGGTAACTCGATCTTCCAGCCCCCCCGCAGCCAACTCGGTGCCGTGACATCAACCCCCTGAGTTCCAAACCAAGGCTTCGTTACGGTTAGTTTGAACGTCTCGCTCAAGACTTTCCCCGTTACAAAGGAAATCCCCAAGGATAGGAGTAACATCACTGTCACTGCCCAGTTGCGTATCCGCTCGAAATTCGGACGACGGGACAGCACCGACAGCGCCCCAAAAAATAGCAGGCAAAATAGGATAATTCCACTGACTAGCACCCAGTTCACGCTGCGGATAAACTGCTGCAAAATCAGGCTGACGCCCCAAGTGGCGAGTAATGTTTCTAAGGGGCGTCCGTAGAGATAGCGAATCACCCCTCGTTCCAAGGCTAACCCGACCAGTGCCGCTACCAAAAATGCGATCGGTACGGCAAATAAGATATAAACTTCAAACCAAGGTTTACCGAGCAGCTTGAAGCCATTTTGCACCACAAACGTGGTGTAAGCTCCAAGCATCATCAACTCACCGTGAGCTAAGTTGATAACGCCCATTAGCCCAAAGACAATCGCTAAACCCAACGCTGAAATCAATAAAACTGAGCCAATACTAATACCACTAAATAGACCATCTAACAGTCCGGATAGCACGTTCTTCCTCTCAATAAAATGCCTAGCAATTAGCTATTAGTGACTTAGTCTTTGTCATATTATCAAGACATAGGATGCTGAATTTTTCACCCGTGTTCTAACTAAAAGCTAATTGCTAATGTCTAAAATTGCTTATGTTTTAGTTGTCTTGTACTTACCACCCTTGCTGGGGTCAGACCAATCGCAGGCAAATCCTTTCGTGTCTGCGACGTATTGATTCCATGGCACTGGATCGACGGACTTATTGGTAGAATAGACAACTTTAAATAGACCGTCATCCTGAACTTCACCAATCCTCACCACCTTCGAGATGTGATGGTTGGGGTTCATCTTCACGGTGCCTTCTGGCGCGTCAAAACTCTGACCGTAAGCTGCCTTACGGACGGCCTCCAAGTCATCAGCTTTTCCAGCCTTTTCTACAGCCTGCTTCCACAGATAAACGGCAATATAAGCGGCTTCCATGGGATCGTTCGTCACCCGATCTTCGCCGTACTTCGCCTTAAATGCTTTCACAAACTTGCTGTTGGCAGGCGTATCTACCGTTTGGAAGTAGTTCCAAGCCGCATACTGACCTTTCAGATACTCCGGTCCGATCGCTTTTACTTCTTCTTCGGCAATACTCACCGACATGACGGGATACTTATCTGGAGTTAAACCAGCCCCCTGCATTTGTTTGAAGAAAGCAACGTTACTGTCCCCATTCAGGGTGTTGTAGATGACGCCACCATTGGGCAGTGCTGCCTTGATTTTGGTGATAATTGGCGTTACTTCTGTGTTGCCTAGCGGCAGGTAATCTTCTCCAACAGTTTTACCACCTTTGGCGGCTAGTTGTGCCTTGATAATCGTGTTAGCCGTCCGTGGGAAAACGTAGTCCGAACCGACTAAGAAAAACTCTTTGCCCTTATTTTGGAGCAACCAATCGACGGATGGTTCGATCTGCTGATTGGGGGCAGCCCCAGTATAGAAAATATTGTTAGAACACTCTTGACCCTCATACTGCACTGGGTACCAGAGCATGTGTTTCTTTTCTTCAAACACTGGCAGTACAGCCTTACGGCTAGCTGAAGTCCAGCAACCAAAGACTACAGGAACTTTATCTTGATCGATCAGTTTTTTCGCTTTCTCGGCAAACGTTGGCCAGTCAGACGCGCCATCTTCGACGATCGCTTCTATCTTCTTACCCAGAACTCCACCTGCGGCATTGATTTCTTCAATTGCGAGTTGTTCGGCATCAACGACACTCTTTTCACTAATCGCCATCGTCCCACTCAGGGAGTGCAGGATGCCAACCTTAATCGTGTCACCGCTACTACCCCCCGCTGCTGCCACCGACGGGGAAGACGTGGTGGGACTTTCTGCCGTAGTCGTCTTGGATGGATTGCTGCAAGCCTTCAGCAGCCAAGTAGTGCCAAACGTGACAGACCCATAGATTAAAAATTTCCGTCGCCCGAATCGCCTTGCCATGCTCTAATCCTTCCCTCCTGATAATTCTGCCTGTCGGCATATGGAAATACGCAGTTAAGCTGTGATATTAGAGCCAGGCTTCCCCGTCAATTGTTACTAATGATACGAAATTTCCGGATTCGAGCAGTGTTGCTGCCATCTTCTACAGTGACCAGTTATCAGTGACCAGTGACCGGGGTTACTGGGCGAGTTACAAAAATCTATGCATCTCACAATCGCTCTTTGGTAACTGTTCACTGTTCACTGGCCACTGTTCACTGTTCACTGTTCACTGTTGGGGACGCAACGACTATCTCTTGGGCGGAAAATGACCGATAAACGAGGGGAACCAATTTTTTTTCCTTTTGGAAGAGAGAATTTAGCGAAAACTTCTTCAAAGTTTCACGAAATTTTCGATTTAAGCCGTTTATGCCTGTTATAACTGAAGCTTATAGTAAGGATTGGCTTCAAGGCTGTGCGAAGCACGTCGCTTAATATTTTTGGGAAATTGTTAAGCTCGGGGTATTGAACGCGCTGGTGCCGAGAAATAAACTCTCAGCGAAAATGCGCGTCGCTTTCGATCCCACTGTATAGACCGCTTATCCATCCCATTCCCGCTCTACCAAAAGATTGGGGCTTCTGTTAAAGAATGCTAATGGATTTCCGCAGGCACAAGTCTTCTATATTTAACTTGTTACCGCCCGCGAAGCGTCAAGCCGATCGCGCTGTGTCAGTACAGGATGAACCAGCCGATCGCACTAGGGGGCTAACCTTAGAGAAAAACTGGTTCCAGCAATGCCTATTGCCTAAGCTTGGTCTAACGCTCTTAGATGGCAGTATTCGCCGAAAAATCGGTGCTGGGTATGCCCTAGCCGTTGGAATCGCGATCTTAGGAACGACGGCAGGGTTAGCAATCGGGGAACACCATCAACAAGAAGCGATCGCACAACTCAATCGCATTCGGCAACAAGAATATCTGCTCACCGGGTTACAAATGGCAACATTGCAGGCGCGATCGCATGCTTCCCGCTTCGCTGTTGTTCTGGGAGATTCAGTCTGGCTGCGCTACGAAAACGAGGGATTTCACAACAGCATTGCTCAAACCAAACAACTGCTGGACCAAACCAAACACTTTCTCGCCGAGCCGCACAACCGAACCCTCACGAATACTGACCAGTTGCCCGAGTTGATCGAGACTTACAGCCTGACGATCGATGCCTACGAGAAGCTGACTGCATCTCTGTTTGAGCAAATCGACCTCACCCATTTAACACCCGAACAGATTGCGCCAACCCAACAGTACCTGTTGAAAAATAGCAGTGGTGAAGTTGCGATCGCATTAGATCGCCTTTCTTTGCAATTAGCCCAGCAAATTCAATCCATTCAAGCTCAACACATTCGGGCTAACACGGCCTTAGAGCGTGCAGGGGTATTGCGGGTGAGAATGATTGTTGCCAGTATGCTGCTATCCGCTGCGATCGCGACCGTATTAGCTATTTATACTAGTAGTGCGATCGTCCAACCGATTCGCCGCGTAACCGACGTCGCGAAACGAGTGACAGAAGAATCTAATTTCACATTAAGCGCACCCGTCACGACGCAAGATGAAGTGGGCATCTTAGCCACTGCCCTCAATGAACTGATTCAACGCATTGCGACCTACACCCAAGAACTCCAACAAGCTGAAGTTCAGCTCATTCAGACCGAAAAAATGTCCAGCTTAGGCGCGATGGTAGCGGGTCTTGCTCATGAAATCAACAATCCCGTTAACTTCATCTACGGCAACTTGGAATACACCAGTAGCTACGTCAAAGATTTACTTTCGTTGGTGCGCTTGTATCAGCAACATTATCCCGACCCAAAGCTAGCGATTCAAGAGCAGCTTGAAGACATTGATTTCGACTTCCTGAGTGAAGATTTACCCAAAATTCTCACCTCAATGAAGGGAGGGGCCGATCGGATTCGCGAAATCGTTCTTTCGCTCAGGAACTTCTCGCGCCTAGACGAATCGGGAATGAAGCCAGTTAACCTCCATGAAGGGCTGGACAACGCGCTGCTGATTCTCAGCAGTCGTCTTAAGGCAGGGATTGAGACGATCAAACAGTATGGTCAGTTGCCGTCAGTCGAGTGTGCGCCAGCGCAGATCAATCAAGTATTCATGAATCTCCTTTGTAACGCACTCGATGCAGTGGAAGCGCGAACCGAGAAAGACATGTACCAGTCCCCAGTTCCACTGGTACGAATTCGCACCGAAGTACTCGACTCAGATTGGATCGCGATCGCGATCGCGGACAACGGCAGTGGTATACCCGCCGCGATTCAAGACCGAATCTTCGACCCATTTTTTACCACCAAAGAAGCGGGTAAGGGAACGGGTTTAGGTCTAGCAATTAGCTACCAAATTATCGCTCAGCATCAAGGTAGAATCCAGGTGCGATCGACACTCGGTCAGGGAAGTGAGTTTATCATTACCTTGCCAGTACGGGTACCTCGTAGGACGGATGTTCGCTTGCCCAAGCCTCCCGTAATCGGCTAGGTGCGGTCATCAGTTGTTGGTTGAGACTGACTGGGGACTGGGTGAAAATTAGGCGAGCTAAACGTCCATTAGCTTAACCCATGTGAAATTTGATGAAATCGATTGCAGTCTTGAGTCCCTCTTGAGTTTTCAAATTAGTAAAAATAAACGGTTTGTCACCTCGCATCTTTTTGGCGTCGCGTTCCATGACACTTAAGTCAGCACCCACCATCGGAGCAAGGTCTATTTTATTGATGACCAAGAGGTCAGACTTGGTAATTCCTGGCCCTCCTTTCCGGGGAATTTTGTCGCCTGCGGCTACATCAATCACGTAGATAGTTAAATCGACTAGTTCCGGACTAAAAGTTGCTGCTAGGTTATCCCCGCCACTTTCTAGAAATACTAAGTCTAAATCAGTAAATTGATGTTCTAGTTGCTCGATCGCGGCTAAGTTCATCGAAGCATCTTCCCGAATAGCCGTGTGGGGACAACCCCCCGTTTCAACACCCAGGATGCGATCGCTTTCCAGTGCCTGAGAACGCACCAAGAACTGAGCATCTTCTTGGGTGTAAATATCATTCGTGACCACGGCGATTTGATAGGATGTCCGCATTGCCTTACACAAGGCATCCAGCAAAGCCGTTTTCCCCGAACCGACAGGGCCAGCAATTCCGACGCGAAAAGCACTCATAACGATTTTAGATTTTTAGATGCCAGGATTTTAGATTTTAGATTAAGGAGGTGTGCATTAATAGTTGTCGTTGATGCAAGGCAGAAGGCAGAAGGCAGAAGGGAAGAGTGTTTTACTCTCGTGCTTATCTACTTAGTTAACTTAGGGTGCCAAAATGGAGGAGATACCCCAGTATTTGCACCGAATGGCACTGACTTAAGCCCTGAACTAAAGTTCGGGCTTAAAGCTAAAACCCGTTAAAACGGGTTGAAAGCCTTGTCCAGTAAGCTTTAGCTTGACATAGCTTTGAGCCGGAAATTTATTTCCAGGCTCTTAATTCAGTGCCATTCACCCTAAGTCGAACTCTTGGCAGGTCATGCAGAAGTTAGGACTCCTCGAACAAGCGATCGCCTCGATGTAAGCGATAAGCCATTTGATAGGTTTGCTCTTGGGAGCGCATGGTAGGCGCATGAGCGGCTAAATACCGAGCAGCAGCAACCAGTACATGAACGCCAGCCGCCGTTTGACCTAACAACGAGTACTGCCGAAACGCGGCTTCCACTTCCTGAATCACATGGAAATCTCGATTCTCCCGCAGCATCAGCTTACCCAGCACTGCCATCAATCGCTCTGGTTTTCCCCCACTATATAGATATTGAGCCACTAACTGACCTGCCTCGTTCACCTGTTGCTGGCGATCGAGCAATTCGGGTAGTTGCTGGAGCAGTTCATCGGGGTTCTCAATTGGGTCTTTTGCCTCTGGCAGTCTCGCTGGTGGCACATTTAAAAATCGATTGAGGTACACGCTCATTGCTCCATCAAACACAGCACGCAAGAGTTCGGGTGAGGGTAGTCGCCGCACGCACTGATGCACGGCACTCGCAAACGTAAATGGGTGATGTGCCGAATTCCAATCACTATGCTCATTATTCGTATGGAAGCGAGCAACCCGCAGTGCAGCGGCATAGGTCACACTACTCGCTAACTCCTCTTCGCTGCAACCTTCTCTCAGCGCAGTCAGTAGCGCATCAGCTATTGCTTGGGCATCCTCACCGAATAGGATAGACAGCAACTGCTCCCGACCAGACCAAGTGCCGCGTCGAGTTCGCCCCGCCTCCAAAGCCTCCGGCAACTGCTCAAATGCTGAGTGTAGAATTGCTACCAAATCCACTGGGTAGCGCCAAGAGTTGGATTCCTCCATGCGAGTCGCATTGGCTAAACCAGAAACCAAACTAGCTAAAACTTGTTCCGCCCCTTGCCAATTTACGGCATCCAGCGCCTCTAATGCTTTGTTGATAAAGTCGAGCGTATGACCGACATCAATATAGCGGTGGTCAGTCGCAGCCACAAACAGCATATCCGCAATCAGATTGCGATCGGCTCCTGCCCGTACCGCCGTCACCAAACATCGCTCTGCCGCTTCACTATCCCGCAGTTCGATAAATTGACGGAACCAGCCTTTCAGGGTAGTCAAGTCAACCGCAGAATTGGGCAATGGGTGAACTACAAAGTGAGGTGGCGCATCTGAACTGTCACGCGCAACTGCTGAAAGTCCCTGATACAGAGCGCGAGGTCGGTCTTCTGCATCTAAGTACGGCAGCAGATTCATCATGCAAGTGTAGATGGTTAACCCTGTATTCCATCCTTCCTTGTTGTAACGAGTGCCAAACTCCAATCCCGTCTGAAAGGGTTGGCTAGGTTCGACACCCATATCAAGCAGAGCGATCGCCGATTTGGCGATAACTAGAGAAATTCCCTGTTCTAACCCATCAACTAATCGCTGACGTTGGTGTGCATACGGGTCAACCTGAGGGGCTACATTCACCCACACATCCCCATCCCGAATCTCTACGGGGAACGATCGCACATCATCTGCCCAAGAGTCAAAGGTTCCGCCACTGTTGAGATCGAACCGGGCGTAGTGCCAAGGGCAGGTGACAATCCCGTCTTTGCAAGTACTGCCATGGAGGGGGAAGCCCATGTGAGGACAGCGGTTGTCGATCGCATACACCTGCTCGTCTGAATAAAAAAGTGCGATCGCTTGCTTCTCCAAATGCACCAGCAGGCTACCTTTTGCCTGAACATCCGCAAGGCTTGCAGCGCGAAGATAGCGGTCTGTATTTGATAAATTTCTCGTTGCTTGAGTCATAAGAAAGTCAAAAATCAAACATCAAAAAAGTAAATTTCAACTTACAACGCTTCGTCAGTAATTCATTACTTTGCATCAGCTCTGGGGAGTATTTTATCCTGCTATACTATTTTGCCTTACGGTTTATATTTCTACACATTCAACTTCTATCAATCTATCATCAGGAAGAGAAAATTCTAGCTTATCAATTTCTAACGTAGCTGTAAGACATTTAAATAAAAAATGTAATCGGGGGAACTTTCGTTATGGCTCTTGTAAAACTTGCAGATTTTTATCCCAACTACAAACAAGATATTTTCAATGGAGATGACATCAAAGGATATGATGTGTACTCTGAAACGGACGAGAAAATTGGTGGAATCTACGACATTTTACTGGATGATTCTGGTCGTTTCCGCTATTTCGTAATTGATACAGGATTCTGGATTTTTGGAAAGAAGGTATTGCTACCTATTGGTCGCACGCGCATCGATTACGATCGCCATCGAGTTTACGCCACAGGCATGAGTAAGGAGCAAGCCGAAAGATTGCCGGAATACAACGAGAACATGACCGTTGATTACGACTACGAAGAACGGGTGAGAAATGTGTATCGACCGACAACAACGGCAGCGACAACACCGACCTACAATCGGGATAACTACACTTACGATCGAGATCGGGATCTATACGACACCAACACGCAAAATCTCAAGCTGTATGAAGAGCGCCTGATTGCCAACAAAAACCGTCAAAAGACGGGGGAAGTTGCGATCGGCAAGCGCGTTGAAACGGAAACCGCCAACGTTTCCATCCCTGTTGAAAAAGAACGAGTGATTGTTGAGCGCAATAATCCCAGCACGACCCAAGAAGTTGCGCCCGGTGAAGCAGATTTCCGGGAAGGGGAAGTGGCTCGCGTGGAAGTCTATGAAGAGGCTGCCGACATTCAGAAAAAAGCCTTTGTTCGGGAAGAAGTGGGTATTCGGAAAGAAGTCGATCGCAACACCGTAGATCGGACAGAAACGCTGCGCCGTGAAGAATTAAATGTCGATACTGAAGGGAATCCAGTTATCGACAAAAATCGTTAGGCACTCAATCCCGATATTGGCACAAGCTTCTTGCACAAGTTTTATAATCTTGTTTGGCAAGAACGCCAACCTAACTAATGGGGGATAAAGAGTTGATAAGAGCATGGCATTACCATGCTCTTACAGCTATTGGTTAAGATGACAACCTCGATAGTAATGCGATCGCTTTCGTTTCTCAAATTTTTCCAGCAGCTACTAATTGCCCACTGGCGCACCTTGCTGTTGCTACTGCTCGGTGTTGGCTTACCATTGCTAGTCTTTGAACAGCTAGCCGTCATCGTCTGGCGCAATGAAGGTGGCTTCCCTTGGGATAAATCTATTTTGCTGTCGATTCACGCCACAGCTACCCCGCAACTCGATCGCATTGCTGTCACGGTAACAAAGTTGGGCGGATTCAAAGGACTATTTCTAGTTGCAATCGTCATTTCATTGGTCTTGCTTTATCGACGACAATGGCGATCGCTAACCTATTGGCTAATCGCTCTATCGGGCAGTCGGCTGCTCGAAACCCAGGCGAAGGAATTCCTCCATCGGGTTCGCCCTACCTTATGGGAATCACTCTCGCCCAAATTGAGTTACTCTTTTCCCAGCGGACATGCAGTGGCGAGTATGACGTTGGTGGCGGCTTTGGTTATTTTGACCTGGGGGACGCGCTGGTGCGGGTTAATACTCGCGCTGGGCAGCGCCTTCGTAGTTGCGATCGCTTGGACGCGATTGTACTTAGGAGTTCACTTTCCCAGCGACATCTTGGCAGGATGGATGGCAGCACTGGCGTGGGCGATCGGGGTTAGTTTAGTTCTTAAACCTCATTTATTCCAACCCCGTGTAGCGAGCGAAGAGAGGCTCACTATAGAGGAGAAGGAACAAGTAAAAAGCGAACGCCTTTAAGTTCTTTATCGCTTTTTTAGCGTCAAAAATTATTTTTCAACTTACAGCCCGCATTATTGAACAGCTACTTATGCCCCAGCTTTGTTAAAATCGCGTTATCACATTTGAGAACCGCTAAAACTGCAAGCTCAGCGGCTTTCTTAACATTCGCTCTCGTAACCAATATGGACGGGTCGCATTTGAATCGGCTAATCGAGAGTATCCAGCAAGAGTTACTCCCCAAGCTCCAGCTTGAAAGTATTGCGCCCAACGATCCGGTGGAAGTCCGCCACCTCCCTGAACCTTGGCAGATAATCGGAGCGGGGAATTACGCAGCAGTTTTTTCTCACCCGGACTACCCAAACGAGGTGGTGAAGATTTACGCACCCGGTCGGGAAGGTTTTGAGGAAGAGCTGGAAGTCTACCGTCGTCTAGGTTCTCACCCAGCGTTTTCCGAATGCTTGTATGCCGGAGAGAATTTCCTCGTCCTGAAGCGGCTGTATGGAGTAACTCTCTACGACTGCATTCACCGAGGAGTGAGGATTCCAGTGCAGGTCATCCGAGACATCGACCGAGCATTGGACTATGCTCGTCAGCGCGGACTCCGTCCTCATGATGTCCACGGTCGCAATGTGATGATGTACGAAGGCAGAGGATTGGTCGTGGACATTTCAGATTTCCTGCACGAAGATGCCTGCCATAAATGGGAGAACCTGAAGAGGGCTTACTACTGGCTATACCGACCTGTGGTGTCGCCATTGCGGTTACGGATACCCTACGAAGCTCTGGATGTCGTCCGCAAAGGCTACCGCTTTGTCTCCCAACGGAAGCGAGTTGCGATCGCGATCGGAATGGGAGTAGCGATTGTGCTGGTCACTACTCCCATCTACATTCATTGGAGACGAGCCAACGAATGCGTGCGCTATTTGCCAGATGGTTCTCAAAAGACTTTGTACGGAAAAGACTGCCAACGGTGATATGGCAAAAGGCAGTTCATGGGGAGTCTTGCACCATTCTCTGGGGAGTTGCTAATTCCGTCTTTTTCTAACGCAAAGGTCACAGAGGTTTACGCAAAGGTACGCAAAGGTTTTTTGGTGCAAGACACCCATGAACGCATCGCTCACAACAGGTGAGAGGGAGAACAGGCGATGCCCACCCTACCAGTTATGTTGAGTTTATCTACTGCTCAAGAAGATTTTAAGGCTAGTGGATAAGCATCGGGGAGGGTAGGATTGAGAACTTGCTGCAAGTCCAGCAGAAAAATCGTCGTTGTGACTTTTTCCTGAGAGAGAACAGCAACATGGCTCACCAAATTGAGGGCAGGTTTGCTGTAGCGATCGGCTTTGGGCAGAGTTCGGATCGTTTCTAACGGTAACTCTACTAAATTTGGCGGTTCCTCGACGGGAATTCCGCAAAGTTCTCCTCCTGGAGTGCGGGTAATGACTAAAAAAGGTGGGTTACTCGGCTTTTCACCTAAACTCCCTGAGTGCAACCGCTCGTGCAAATCCACAACCCGAATTGTATGGCGACCTAGCTGGAGGATACCCATGGTGTTGAACTCGCTGCCCGCAGTCGCACAGTTGAGCACTTTGAGGACAAGACTGATGGGAAGTGCTAAGTGGTACTCCGCAATCTTAAAAACGATAAACTTACTGGCGATTGAGTCGTCATGCATGCTTCCGTCCTAACCCTTAGTAAAAATGGAATTCAAAATATTCTTCTCCAGTACCTCAGACACCTTTTCGATCAGCTTGCGTTCCAGGAAGGGTTTAGTAATGTAGTCGGTTGCGCCCAACTCCGACGCAATCAAGCGGTGTTTCTCTCCACTGCGGGATGTGAGAATCATCACAGGAATAGTTGCCAAGGTGGGGTCTTGCTGACGGTGTCGGAGAAACTCAAACCCGTTCATTCGAGGCATCTCGATATCGCAGATGACCAACCGGATACTGTTATGACGCTGGAGTTGCTCGATCGCTTCGTAACCGTCTTTGGCTTGAAGTACCTGATAACCTGCCTTTTGCAGAGTGAGCGCTAGTGTTTGGCGCAGAGTAATGGAGTCATCTACGAGCAGAATAAATTCTGCCGCATTGACGGGTTGTCCCCATCGTCCTGCTTCTTGCTCTCGCCCTCTGGCGGGTTCGCTGGCGGGTAAGGCCGCACGGCTTTGGGTGGGCAATTGCTGCTGAGGTTGACCAAAGGGTAAAAGAGGAATTGAACCCGTTAAGGCCGATTCGGTAATGCGATCGGTTTGCTGCTCGAATACCTGCTGCATCAGTGCAGCTGTATCGAGTACCAGCGTCAGGCAACCATCTGCTAGAATACTGCCACCATAGACATAATCGGGTGGTGCGATCGCTTTTCCTAAGGGACGAATTACCAATTCTTGCTCCCCAATTAACTGGTCTACTTCCAGACCGAGCAGCATATCGTGGTAACGGATGAGAATAATCGGCTTCATCGCGTCGCCAGCAGTAGTCGCACGTTGAGGACTAGAGATAGTAAGTTCGGGTAACACAGAGGAATAATTGAGGACGGCCGAGAGTTGATAAACCGGAACTAGCCGCTCGTCCTTGGGATTTCCCCACTGCAAGGCTTTGCCGCCATCCCACGAGCGAATCTGATGGGCTTGCGGAATCAGAATTTGCTCGATCGCATCCGTAAGCAATGCATAAATGCGATCGCTCGCTTGAGCAACCAGTAACTTGGTAATCGTTAGACTTAGGGGAATTTGTAGGACGAAGGTTGTTCCCCGGTTCAGTTCAGAATAGACGGAGACTGACCCCTCTAACGCTCGTAACTGAGCGCGTACTACATCTAGTCCCACACCCCGCCCAGACAGATCGTTCACCTGAGAGGCTGTGGAAAACCCCGGTTCAAACAACAAATCGGTTAGCTGGGCTTCAGTGAGGCTGCTAGCCTTCTCTGGCCTAATAAAGCGACCTTCGACGGCTCGCTGACGAATCTTTTCAAAGTTCAACCCTTGACCGTCATCTCGCACTTCAATGGCGAGAAACTTACCTTGATAGTAAGCATTGATTTCAATCCGGCCTTTGCTGGGTTTCCCCTTTTGTTGCCGAATTCCAGGAGGCTCAATTCCGTGATCGAAGGCATTACGAACCAAGTGCAACAGCGGGCCGTACAGCTTCTCCGCGACGACTTTATCGACCAAGACATCCGTTCCGCGCAGTTCCAACCCGACTGACTTATCGTGCAACGCTTCCAACTGCTGCAAGACGCGAGGAAAGCGATCGATAATCTCGCCTAATGCCAACATCCGGGCTTCCACCAGCGCATCCCGACTACCCGTCAACAACCGACGTTGTTTTTCCAACGTCTGAGTAGACTGAGTGGTGAATAGCTCAATGGCTTCGCTAGCTTCTGCTAATTGCACTGCATCTTCCAGAATCGACTGAATGAGCAGTTGGGCTTCGCTATAGCGATCTAACTCCAACGAATCAAATGATGAGAGAAGTTTAGATTTGGGATTTTGAAAAGAGGAATGAACATTAGGAATCACCTTACCCATTCCCGATTCCCGATTCCCAATTCCCCATTGCCCAATTAGCCGTTTTTCCGCATCAACGAACATGCCATCGGACCAATCTTGAAGTTGGCTGAGGCGTTGTTGATGTTGCTTGAGGCGGTTGATGAGAACTCGAACAGAAGTCTGGAGTTGTTCGTTCTGGAGCGATTGCAGGTTTTGGTTGGTGAGCAATTCCCCAATGGAGTAATTGAGGTGTTCTAGATTCTCGACATTGACCCGAATAGCACGAGTCCGAGAACTTGTATCTTTTTGGGATAGGGGAGTTGGTTCGCTATCGGTACCCAGGCGTCGGGAAGTAGGCGTCTCAACCGTAACCTCGGGTTCCTTGGATTTTCTAAAGGTCTGACTTGACGAATAGGATGCGACCTTTTCCGTATCCTCCTGGCTTTCCATCTCCTGAGATGGCTGGGAAGCTTGGGTGTTTAGGGTGGTTCCTCCTCCCCAGATTACCTCTAACAGCGAATGCTCTGATGTCTCGCTTGGCAAGTCATCGGCACTCAACCCAGTGTCATTGACGCTAGTTCCGGTGTTGAATTCAGAGGGCGTGATTGACTCCTCAGTATCCAGCGATCGCTCTTGAGATTCTACGTCACTAGTTGCTTCTCCTCCGATGAAAATAGACGGGGAGATGAGGGGATGGGGAGACGAGGGGACGGGGGGACGGGGGGACGGGGGGACGGGGAGATTTTCATCCTGCGTTGCGAACGTCAGTTCATCCGTCTCTGGGTTGCCAGTAGACGAGGAGACGGGGAGATGGGGAGACGGGGAGACGGAGAGATTTTCGTCCGGCGTTGTCAACGCCAGTTCATTGGTATCTAATCCCGTAACGCCTGTTTCTGCATTCTGTACGTCGTGAACGTCCGACGTCGCGAGCGTCTTTTCTTCAGTCTCTAGTTCTGTCAAATTTGTTGGGACGAAGCCAGCAAGTTGCTGTAATACTAGAGACGGTTGACCGCCTTGAGCGCGATCGCCATTGAGTACGGCGGCTTGTCCGGCTTGAAAGTCGGCTAAAGCCGTTTGTGAGATCGTTAATACCTGCTCTGGGTGGGCATCTAAAGCCAGGATAGCGGCTTGGGCAATCGTTCCAAATCCCGGTAAACCTAGCGATTCGGCAAGGCCTTGGAACACTTCACATTGAGTTTGCAGCGTAGACGCGATCGCGTCTGAGTCGCCACTGGCAATGGTAGCCGCGAGTTCTTCTAGCCGTTGAGTTACCCCAGCTTCAAAGATAGACTGCGTTACATCGAAGCCTAATTCGACTGAAGTGGGAATGCGCGCTTCGGCACTAAAAAAGTCTCCTAGCTTGTCTTGCAATCGGGCAAAAATCGCTGCCGTGCGATCGAGAATTTCAGTATCGTTAACTTGCCCTCCCGTTAGTTGGGCTGAAATCGGCAGGCGCAGACACTCATACCCTTCAAAGAGTAAGGCTTCAACTTCTGCGTCGATCGACACATCCGGGTTAAAGAGGGCTTTGAAAATATCTTCCAAGGAGTGGGCTACAGTTTTAATCGTTTCCAACTCAACGCTGGCTGCTGCCCCTTTTAACGTATGGGTCGTTCGCATCAGGTTGTGAACTTTATTGATGCTGTAGTCTTCTCTCAAACTGAGCAATTCTTGTTCTAAAACTTGTAGCAGTTCCGGCGCTTCCTGGAGAAAGTAGCGATAGGTTTGCTCGCGAATGGTTGGGTCATTAGTCATTGGTCAGTTGTCCGTTGTCAGTTGCTCATTGCTATTGGTTCATTGCCATTAGTCATTAGCCATTAGCCAATGACCAATGACTAATGACTAATGACCGATGACTAATCGACCTTAAATTGGCCAGCATTAGACTGGAGGTTCTGAGCCATGGCCAGGAGTTCCTTGAAGGAGGTGGAAATCTCAATCGACTCTTCCGACGTCTGGTTTGCGATCGCAGATACTTCGCTCATCGTCTGCGTTACCGATTGGAACTGCTGAGTTTGAGCTTGTGTCGCCTCGGTAATACCCTGGACCAATTGGCTGATTTGGGTCGTCGCTGCCACAATTTCATTCAAACGTTGGCGAGTGTCGGTGACGAGATTGGTACCCTGAGCAACCTGTTGGATACCTGTCTCCATGGCGGTGGACACTTCCGCTGTACCTTCTTGGATTTCCTGAACCAACTGCTCGATTTCGGCTGTAGCGTCAGCCGACTGACGGGCAAGCGATCGCACTTCATCAGCAACTACCACAAACCCGCGTCCGTACTCTCCCGCACGCGTCGCTTCAATCGACGCATTCAAGGCTAACAGTTGAGTTTGCGTTGTAAAGTTGCTAATCAGGTTCACAACTCTGGACACTTTCTGCGAGGATTCGCTCAAGCGCTTGAGTCGCTTGCTGGTTTCTGCCACGGTTTCCCGAATCGACAGAATGCCATCGACGGTGCGGTTCATTGCCGCATCTCCTTCTCGCACGGTTTGGTTGGCTTGTTGTACTGCCACTTCTACCTGTTGAGCGCTGCTGCCCACGGCTTGCGTGGCATTGACCATGGTCTGGATTTGTGCTAGAGCGTTTTCCAGAGACTGGAACTGCTGCTGAGCGAGGCTGGCCAAATCCGCGATCGAGGTCGCACTGTCTTGGGAGGTTTGAGCCACTTGCTGGGATGCCTCTTGCACTTGTTTGACAATTTCACGCAGGCTTTGCAGCGTGTTGTTGTAGGCATCGGCAATCGTTCCCACTTCATCTTCTGTCACGGGCGCGCGAACGGTTAGGTCGCCTTGCAGAGCGGGTCTTACAGCCGACAGCAACTGGATAACTTCCTGCTGCAAGGTTTCTTTTTCCGCTTTCTCTCGCTCGGCGGATTGAGCAATTTGCTGGGACTGATTCTCAATTTGTTCGAGGTATTCTGCCTGTTGCAAGACCATCCCTAACTGTCTCGCCATCTGCACCAGGAAGTTGACTTCGCCTTCTTCCCAGATGCGCGGTTCGCTGTTTTGGTAAGTTGCTAACAAGCCCCAGAGTTGATCGCCTTTAAACAAGGGAGCAATAACGTAGGCTTTCGCCCCCCACTCCTCTAGCATGATTTTGGAGAAGGTCAGATTCTCGGTTTGGGCAATGTCATTAACGACGCTAGCTTCGTTTTTGCT
>DATNPC010000348.1:0-3610 GCA_036703375.1 Allocoleopsis sp. | reverse complement strand
GTGAGGGCAATTACTCTCACGCAGGGCTTTTTGTAAATTTTCTTTTTGAGTAGGAGTGAGATAATTTGGCGCTGGCATAGCAGTAGATGCTCAGGTTTATCCAATTACCATTTTATGCAAATTATCTGCGTAGCAGCTTACAAGCCTGTATTATGAAGTTTTGCCGTCAAGTGTAATACAGTTTACAGAACGCTGGCTGAAAACTCAGCTGTTGTACGCGGCATGCGTCGCTTCTAAACGTTCCATCCAGCAAAGCGCAGTTCTCATCTAACTCAGAGCGATCGAGAACAGGGAAACAGGGGAGAGTGAAAAACACCTCCCCTGAAATTCTTTGGTTAATTGTCTATTCAAAATTCAATTCGTTTGAATCTAGGCACCCTCAGCCGCTCGGATTGCGTTGAGCGTTAGCTACCAAATACCGATGCGGAGTAGTTGGTGTTCAGTATGGCAACTACAAACGAAGGAAGTTGTCAACCTGTATATTTCACGGGAGCTGTGAACCCGAGCTAGACCTTTCTGACATTGAAGCTCTTGTGATGCCATTCAAACCTAAAATTGCTTGTACTACACGCGAGAAAGCAACTTGTTTAGATGCTCTACCGTCCTGTCCCTATGCCAAGTCAAGCTGCCAAGAGCCAAGGGAGCCGGAGTCACCGGCAGAGTAGTCGTTGATGATAATCCTCCAAGTCCCGGCTGACGGAAGACCGCGAAACGCGGATAGGGACTGAAGCGAGGTATAGTTTCCGCTAGGAATGACACTATTCGACCCAGCAGCTTTCTCAAAATCGTTGGTAAAGCGATCGCTAAAGCTGTAATTGCCTTTGAGGTCGTTGCTATAACCACTAGACGAAAATTTAGGTTGACCCGGCCGCCGGAACAGCTCAACAATCGTCTGTGTTTCCACATGGCGCAAGCGAACAACGAGATCGCCGACCCAAGTGTGAACGATATCATTCAGCGTAACGGTCACGTCAGCGATCGTGAAATTTTCTGTGACGATAATGTCATCTTGGAAGCTACCGCTACCATCTGGAATGTTACCACCTTTCCCCACTAACGTTAAGGCATGAGCTGCACTGGTGGAGGGCTTAACATCCAAGGTTGCGGTTGCTGCGGTTGCGATGACCTGAGACATAAATTGATTGCTCCAAAAAACTAAAGGTTGACAATGAATTAACCTGAGAGGAAATAACCCTAACGGGAAGCTTTGCGGTTACCCTAAAGGGCTGTTTTTCGATGCCCTAAAGAGTTATTTTCGATCGCGAAATTTTCTTGTGAATGGACGTTACTACTCGTTTCATTCGTTCTTTATAGATGCCATCCTGAGTATTCTTAATCTCGCAATCAAAATTTTTCTTTGTTAAGAATTACACCGATTATGACATCTATTTAGACCTTTTCAGCAACCTTTACCGAAAAAACATATTAGAGATGTCGTCGGTCAAAATCAAATTAGTTCAATAAAAATCTATAAGCTCTACTGAGCAAGGCTTTGAGATATAACAAGGCATAAGCATGGCTGTCTATTTTTCCAAAAAATTGTAGCAGATTAATTGCTGAAATTTGCTCGTATTAGACATTAAATTCTGAGTTTGATTAACCTTTGGACTACTGACATTCTGGTTCTACACAGAGCTGATATTAATGCTTTACTGTGTAGAAGATTGCATTATCTCAAACTCAGATTAATGCCGACCAACAATCCATGATTTTGCAGAAATGTCAGTCCTGCATTTCATAAATAACTCACCACTAAGAAGCAAGAACTAATGCAGAAAAAAATTGACGTTATCTGTCTATTGAATTTTTAATCTACATCCTACCTGCTCAACGGAAGTTTGAGCATTTTTACGAAACGAATAGACGTTTGCTGTTTCGGGTAAGACTCTATCTAAGTAGTGAGTCAGTAGCTGATGTAAACAGTGGGTTCGTTTTCGTTGACGTATTCATTTTGCCGAGCTCCAAAACATAGGGACTGCCATGATTTCTGGCAGATTGGTCAGAGAAACAATTGCGCGTGCAACGGTGAGGGGCAGACTTTCGCTTGAAGAGAGTGGGATGGCTAACCCACTACTGTCTTGTTGGGATACCTCTCGCTCCGTCATACATTTCGTATGACGCGTATTACGCTTATCTGAATATTATTGCAAATAGCTGAGTTTGTTGATGAAGATTTGTTACAAAGTGCAACGGTAAAGACAACCTACAAAAAACGCACCTCAATCGGGGTGCTGTCGTTTTTTAGGCTCTGAGGCATCAATGATTTCCAAACCATAACGTGACTTAACCTTGTGGAGTCAGCGTCACACTGCTCTACGCCCCACTAGGCGAACACCCACTATTAGTTAAGAGTGGGCATCCTGCTCAGCCCACCAGAAGTACTTGACTATTTTTTATGGATAAAGTCTCTAGAAGTGCTCACTTGAAGCACCTATACGCTTGCACAATCTACCTGGTTTGTGCAAAATCCAGAAAACTGGAACGTAATCGACGACCTTAGCAAGAAAACCTATCCCTACATCCTTAAATATGAAATAAGCCTTCTTGCTAAGGTCGTCGTATAACTCGTGGCAGTCGCCTATTCAGCCGTTGCTAGTTCTGTACTGCCAGTGGTACGACGGCGAGTCAGTGTGTTGAAGAGCATCTGACCGATCGCTTTAATGAGATTGCCTTCTAGTTCTTGGAACAGCTTCATGTTCATCCCGAACGTGGCATTGGCTTCGTCCACGATCCGATCCGCCGTTGCTTCATCAATCGGTAGCTCGTCTAGGACTTCGCGGTATTTCTGCTTGAACGCCTTCTCATCGGAAATATCTTTGAAGTCGTAAAACGCAGTTCCCTGCCCTTCCGCCAAATTCATCGCCCGTTGAGCAATCTTCTTGAGAATCTGTCCGCCCGACAAGTCACCCAGATACCGCGTATAGGAGTGAGCAATGAGCAATTCGGGTTGGGAGGCAGATATCTCACGAATATGCTGCACGTAGTCTTTAGCTGCTGAGGAAGGAGCAACTTGCTCGCGCCAGTTGGCACCGTAGTAGTAGGACAAGTCCTTCTCCAAGCTCTTTTGTCGGTTTAGCTCTTGGAAGTAGATTTTGGAAACAATTGGATGGCTGCCATGGCGTTCCATCTCTTCTTCCATCGCTGAGTAGATAAAGTAGAAGTTGGCGACCAGCTTCCGGTAGGAGTTTTTCTCTACAACTCCTTTCAAAAAGCATTTGACAAACCCAACATTTTCCGCCATGGTGTGAGCTTTCTTGGTACCCTCACGCAACTTGGTGGCTAAATTGCAACTCATGCTAAATTTCTATCCCTAAAGTTGACAGCTAGTGTAATGATGCTTAACAAAAGAGTGAATATGTCCCCAAACGCTTAGATTAAACTGATTTGATGAGAAGTGGTGTTAAGAATTCTTACAGAATGGGGGTTTAGGGTCAGAGATAAGACTCTGGAGAACAGGAGCGAAGCCCCATCCTATAAGCTGAAAGCCTATTCCTCTCAGGATTAAGAAAGGAAAACATTTGTATGAGGAGTGTGAAACACAATCGATACATGAAACGCCATTTCTCAAATATAGCTATCAGCAGTCAGCTATCAGCGGTCAGCTAATCGC
>DATNPC010000347.1:0-4973 GCA_036703375.1 Allocoleopsis sp. | reverse complement strand
GTGAGGGCAATTACTCTCACGCAGGGCTTTTTGTAAATTTTCTTTTTGAGTAGGAGTGAGATAATTTGGCGCTGGCATAGCAGTAGATGCTCAGGTTTATCCAATTACCATTTTATGCAAATTATCTGCGTAGCAGCTTACCAATAGCCCTGACGGCACTCGTACCGAATCCTTCAATTTTTTCGTTCCCAACTTCAAAGTCGGTCTGACCAATAATGTCGATTTGCAAATCATCCCGGAAGTATACAATATTGTGCGTACTAAACCCAAAGGTGGCTCTACTCAGGAAAGTTCCGGCTTTGGCGATCTTACTGTTCGCCTGAAGGTCAACTTTTGGGGTAATGACGGCGGCAAAACTGCATTTGGTATACTGCCTTTTATCAAATTCCCCACAAATCAGAATAATCTGGGAAATAACTCGATTGAGGGTGGCATTATTTTCCCCTTCGCAATCAGTTTATCTGACAAGTGGGACGTGGGTATGCAGACCGAGTTCGATTTGAATAAAAATGAAGATACCTCTGGATACAATGTGGGGTTTGTTAATACTGTGAGCTTTGGCTATCAAATTGACTCCAAACTGAGTACCTATTTCGAGTTATTCACTGAGAAAACCACTGAACGTGGCTCAGATTTTGTCGCTACATTTGATACGGGTCTAAAGTATCTGTTGACAGAGAATGTTCAACTGGATGCAGGTATCAATATTGGGTTAACTGAAGCGGCTGATGACATTCAGCCCTTTGTGGGCTTATCGGTGCGCTTTTAACACCTCTTGGAGCATGAGTGCGATTGTGCTCCGCGCACTCCTCGCTTGCCAGTCGCCTAAGCGTAATCGTGACTCTAGGCAACATTTCATCTTGATTTCATTCTACTCTGTAAACCTAGGTAATAACATTCATTTTTGATGAATCTGAAAGCTAGTTTACAGAGTGATTCTATTAGAGAATCAATATGAATAAAACACTGATTTACACAGGGGCATTGACTTTGGCTAGTGCGGCTTTAATTTCTCCTGGCTATGCAAGCTCCAAAACCAATGATGGTAGGGTTCCCCCTGTTGACGGAAATGTGCAATTTTCCTCTACTCGCTGGCGGCTGGTTAGACAGACTTTTATCTTAAACATTCCCCAAAATAGCAACCCTCTTACTCAGATAATTATTGCTACTCCATCAACTGTAGCTGTGAGTAATGATATCGACGTGTTGGATCGCAAGGGGAGGAAAATTAACATTAATGTTTCTGTCAATGGCAAAAACATCATATTAGTCTTCCCGGAACCCGTTGCTCCTAGCACCAAGCTTGTTATTAATCTCAACAAAGTAGAACAACCAATTGGAGGTCCTACTTCTGTATACCGATTTTCAGCTAAAGTTGTTGGCTCTGATGAAGAGATTCCCGCAGGTGTAGCTCAGTTTCGCCCATAGCCGATATTAGACTGCTCCATTCCATGATTACGAAGTGTTTGAGATTCACTACTCACTTCTATCTAATATCTATTACAGGGTAGGTGTAAGACCAAGCTATGTTCTAACTCCTACCCAACCTTAACAAAAAAGCTTTTCCTTGCGGCGACTTGCCTGCTGCACCATCATTTCAGAACATTGATACCTCAGCCATCAATCCGTCAGAAACCATTAACAAATCTTATCTCAAGGTAAGAGGATTTCATCCGAGTTTCATTTCTCTGTGACACAACTGAATTAAAGACTGTAGATAAGAGCGCTCTGTGAGCGTTTCCTCAGTTGAATACTCTATTGAGAGACAATTCGATGTTAAAAAATGCTCTTGAACTTGAAAGCACAACCAATCCCTCACAGGATATTAAAAGCTCTCAATTGACTCTTTCGCGTTGGTTGCACCTGAAAGAACTTTTGGTGACAAAATTAGTAGGATGGGTGCCAAGGATGGCACTAGGCGTTGTGTTACGAAGGTTTTTATACCGTGCTATCTTCGCACGGATAGGTAGCGCTGTCTACATTGAAAATGGCGTAGAATTTTACGGTACTTCTAATATTGAAATTGCAGATTCTGTTCGTATTGCCCGTAATGTTCGTATAGACGCACAAGGTCAGAACAACAGGATTTATATAGGCTCTCAGGTCATCCTTGAGCGTGGCGTTGCAATCGTAGACCTTGACAACTCTAAGATCGAGATTGGTGAACGTACATTTATTAACGCTGACGTTTGGATTAATGGTTCCGGTCACATCAAAATTGGTCAGGACTGTCTCATTGGACCGCGCTCGGCAATCATTGCAAATAATCGCCACTTTGCCGATCCTACACGGAAAATCAATCTCCAAGAGTCTACCAGGAAAGGAGTCTTTATTGGGGATGATTGCTGGCTGGGATATGGGGTGACAATTCTAGATGGAGTCACCATTGGTCAGGGCAGTGTCATTGGAGCTGGAGCCGTCGTCACCAAAGATGTTCCTCCCTACTCGGTTGCAGTTGGTGTGCCTGCCAGGGTAGTTGGTCAACGAAAGGGCTAGTCATCAGGCGGTAGAATTTCATCCTAATTTCATTGGCGTGTGTGAGATTGGTTGAAGTGGCTAATGCATCGGCTCAATGCGGTCAAACAGCCATTTTTGCTTCAGGTCTGAAAAATGCTCAACTCCATCGTAAAATGGTCGATCGCGCAACGGTGGCTGGTGGTCATCGCCTCCATCATAATTAGCCTGTGGGGACTTCGCGTTCTCACTCAAATGCCACTGGATGTGTTTCCTGCCTTTGCCCCGCCGCAAGTCGAGATTCAAACTGAAGCACCAGGGCTGGCACCAGAGGAAGTCGAATCCCTGGTTACCCGACCAATAGAAAGTGCGATTAACGGAACTCCTGGAGTAGAAACGGTACGCTCCTCCTCTGCTGTAGGTATCTCCGTCGTCAAAATCATCTTTGGCTGGGATACCGAAATTTATCGCGCTCGCCAATTAGTGACAGAGCGATTGCAACAAGCTCAAAACCAGCTGCCGAAAGGCGTAGAAACCCCACAAATTTCCCCCGTTAGCTCCCCCTTGGGAGCCACTATCAAATATGCCTTTACATCCGTTACCACTTCCCTGATGGAGGTGCGGCGCATTATCGATTGGCAAGTGAAAAACCGCCTCTTGGCAGTTCCTGGCGTCACTCAAATCGTGGTGTTTGGTGGGGAAGAGCGTCAGTATCAGGTGCTGGTTAATCCAGATAAACTGAAAGCCTTTGATGTTTCCTTAAAGCAAGTCACTGAAGCCGTTGAAAAGGCAAATGTCAATGCGCCTGGTGGATTTTTAATTAGCCCAGACCAAGAACTGTTAATCCGGGGTATTGGGCGGATTGAGTCCATTGAGCAACTGAAGCAATCGGCGATTACAGCCCGCAAGGGTACACCAGTGCTGCTAGAGCAAGTGGCTGATGTGCAAATCGGGGCGGCACTCAAACGCGGCGATGCCAGTTTGAACGGCAAAAAGGCAATTGTCATGGTGGTCAACAAACAGCCTGCTGCTGATACCCCGACAGTGACTAGGGCAGTTGAGGCGGCAATGGCAGACATTAAGCCAAGTCTGCCCAAAGATGTGAAAGTGACTGCCACATTCCGCCAGGAAAATTTTATTGAAGCGTCAATTGAGAACGTTAGGGACGCCCTACGCGATGGCATCATCATCGTCTCTGTTGTCCTGATTCTGTTTTTGATGAATTGGCGCACAGTCATCATCAGTCTGAGTGCCCTTCCCTTGTCTTTGTTGGTGGGGATGATGATTCTGGATTGGACAGGACAGGGCATTAACACAATGACTCTGGGGGGATTGGCGGTTGCCATTGGTTCCGTCGTGGATGACGCGATTGTGGACATGGAGAATGTCTACCGCCGCTTGCGGGAAAACCAGCAGGCAGGAACACCCGTGCCACCGTTGCAGGTTGTCTTCAATGGCTCAGTTGAGGTGCGTGTCAGCGTGCTGTTCTCAACGGTAATCATTGCCGTCGTCTTTGCACCGATTTTTGCCCTCTCCGGTGTGGAAGGTCGCATCTTTACGCCGATGGGTGTGTCTTATCTGCTCTCAATTGTCGCTTCAACGCTAGTAGCGCTGACGTTGACCCCGGCGTTGTGTGCCTTGTTGCTGGTGAATCGGCGTTTACCACCTGATGAAACTTGGGTGGCACGATTTTCCCATCAAGTGTATCGTCCGGCTTTAATGTTTTCTATCCGTCTCCCCCAGATTATCTTAGTGGCTGCTGTTGTTGCTTTTGTGGCTTCAATGGTGATTCTGCCAACCTTGGGACGGGTATTTCTGCCGGAGTTTCAGGAGCGATCGCTTGTCATTGCCACTTCTTTATATCCTGGCGAATCTTTGGAAGCAACCAACACCGCTGATTTGGCGATTGAAGATGTCCTGAAAAATGACAAACGGTTTGAAGCACTCCAGTTGCGATCGGGACGCGCTCCCGGCGATAGCGATGTGGGCGGTGTCAACTTTGGTGAACTGGATGTGGAACTGAGTGAAGAAGGGATAAAAGACCGGGAAGCGAGTATTGAGACGTTGCGGAAAGAATTTGCCAAGTTACCGGGAGTAGCGGCGAATATTGGCGGTTTTATTTCGCATCGACTGGATGAAGTGTTGTCGGGGGTAAGAAGTGCGATCGCGGTCAAAATCTTCGGTCCCGACCTCGAACAACTCCGCACTATCGGTTCCTCAGTGCAGTCAGCCATGACCAACATCCCCGGAGTTGTAGACCTGCAACTAGAACCCCAAGTGCCAATCAAACAGGTGCAAATTCAATTTGACCGAGCTGCTGCGGCTCGCTATGGTCTGGCAGTGGGGGATTTAGCAGATACAATTGAAACCGCTCTGAATGGACGAGTGGTATCTCAAGTCTTAGAGCAGCAGCAAGTATTTGACCTCGTCGTCTGGTTACCTGAAAGCGCCCGTAGGAACCTAGATACCATCAGTAATTTATTAGTTGATACCCCCAACGGTCAGAAAATTCCCCTGGC
>DATNPC010000346.1:0-3878 GCA_036703375.1 Allocoleopsis sp. | reverse complement strand
AGCACTCCTAATCTTAAGGAAGGTACGCGCCGATTGTATCTCATATTAAGTATGTTTACTCAAATTGAGTCTTAAAAAAATAAGGATGAGCAGAAAGGAATTGCGCGGATCAAACCAATAGAGTTCTTACATAAATCTAATAAGGGCGAAGCATTTGCGCTTTAATTTATTGGTAAAATCAGGATTTTATCCGCAAATGCTTCGCCCCTACAGCTTAAAAAAAGCAGAATCCCACACTGAAAAGTGTGGGAAAATCCAGCAGAACTACAGCTGCAAAAAACTACTGCTTGTTGGGAGCGATCGCGGTTGGTAAAATTGCAGCTACACTCTCAGCAGATATTTCACTTAAAGCACTCAGCGCGACATTAAACAAACGCCCTGGCTTCAAGTCGTCTTTGACTAAGTTCCAAAGACGTTGTACCTCTTCCGTATGCAGTCGGTCATCTTCAGTCAACGCTAAAATCAGCTGATGACGCAGAAACCGACCTTCATCGGAGAGCAGATACTGTAATCCGAGTTGCGCGGTGGGAAGCAAATCGAAGCTGTGGTCAGAGCGAGCGATCGCAATCATATTCTCTAATCGCTGCCATTGGAACTTCCCATCCTTGAACAACACCTCAATCAGATGTCGTCGCATTTGGGGAGATTCGCCTGTCAGGAGACGCCGAGCTACATAGGGGTAAGATACTTCAACGATTTTGAAGTTAGGATTCAACGTCAGTGCTAATCCTTCCTGTGTAACCAGCGAACGGATAATCAAAGCAAACTTGGCGGGTACGCGGAAGGGATAGTCGTACATCAACTCTGAGAACTGATCGGTAATCGTCTTAAAGTTGAAGTCCCCAACGCTTTCACCCATCGCTTCTCCCAAGACAGCTTCTAGGGCTGGAATAATGGGTATGATATCGGTGTCTGGGGTTAAGAAGCCGAGTTTGACAAAGTTTTTCGCTAGTTCGGTGTAGTCTTTGTTAATTAGGTGAACGACCGAGGCAGCCAAAGTTTCCTTCGTGTCTTGACTCAGCTGATCCATCATGCCGAAGTCTATGTAAGCCATGCGCCCATCCGGTAGGGCAAACAAGTTGCCGGGATGGGGGTCAGCATGAAAAAAGCCATGCTCCAACAGCTGACGTAGACCAGAGGTAACACCAATTTCAATCAAAGAGTCCGTATCAAGACCCGCTGCCTGGATACTAGCTGTATCGGTTAGCTTGAAGCCATGAATCCACTCTAACGTCAGAACTCGAACCGTACTGTAGCGCCAGTAAATGCTCGGTACTTTAACCGTCGGGTCGTTGCGGAAGTTGTTGGCAAATAGCTCAGCATTGCGCCCCTCGTTGATATAGTCGATTTCCTCAAATAGCTTGATGCCGAATTCATCGACAATTAAAGTTAGGTCGTGACCCAAATTTAGCGGTAGCCAGGGAGAAAGCCAACTTGCAGCCCAGCGCAGCAAGTACATGTCGAGAGCGATAACCGGGAGGAGATTGGGACGCTGCACTTTGACAGCAACTTCTTCCCCAGTGGGCAGGTAGGCTCGATAAACCTGACCTAAACTAGCCGCCGCTACGGGTTTAGGGGAGATTTTGCTGAATAATTCGCTAACAGGTTTGCCCAACTCTGCTTCAATAATGGATAGCGCGATCGCATTATCGAAGGGCGGTAGCTGGTCTTGTAACTTAACCAGTTCATCTAAAAAATCTTTCCGCACTAAGTCCGGGCGCGTCGATAGAGCTTGTCCTACCTTGATAAAGGTTGGACCTAAATCGGTGAGCAATTGCCGCAGTTGGGAGGCTCGTTTCAACTTGTTCTGTTCAGAGCAGTTGCGCCAATCGTCCCACTTTAGACCGATAACAAAGATGGAGAAGCGCCAGATGACGCTGATAGCACGCCACAAAACCACCCATGGTCGATATCGATAATATTGCGCGATCGCTTTTGGGTCGTAGCGTCTGGGCCGGTCGCTTGGCTGCCATTCGGAAAGAACTAGTTGCTGCTGACTCACGCTAACTATTGGCCTCTCTAACCATAGTTAAATTTTTTTCTTATTCCTAAATATTAGTATATAAAACTACAAAGATTTTACTTTTGTAACTGCCAGCGATCGCTGCTAGCATAGCCTAACCGAGCTGGACTTGCCAGATCGAACGCTTTCCAGCAGAAGTCATAGAGACGTTTCACTGTCGGTTATTAATGATTGCGATAAGCACGTTCTCAACCCCTTATTTATCCAGGGGTTCAACCCGTTTTTCATATCGCAGTGCCTCGCAAAAGCCGATTTTAGCTGTAGGGGCAAAGCATTTGCGCTCGAATGTATTAGACATCCTGCACGAATAAAATTTTCGCCCCCCTAACCCCCCAATTCTGGGGGGAACATGAATTCAAAGTCCCCCAAATTTGGGGGATTTAGGGGGCTTTTCATGATTCATGCATGAGGTCTATTGGTGAAATCAGGGTGTTTATCCGCAAATGCTTCGCCCTCACCGGATTTATGCGAGAGGTCTATAACTGACCAGAACTCGTGTCACTTTCGTCTGTCACTTAGACTTAGCTTCCAAGTTTTCCAGGCGACTCTTGAGTTCCTGGTTTTCTTTTTTGAGTTGGTCGAGTTCTTCCCGCAACTGTTTAACCGCTTGGTCAGACCCGACATTCTTCTGTACCTTCTGAATGCTCTCTTCAGCCAGACGGCGCACTCGTCCGTCAGGAGTACTATCGGCCAGCGATTGCAAAACACCAATAGCTTTGGCTGTTTCCATTTGTCCCAAGGCTGACGCTACGGCGACTTGCGTTAAGAAGAACGTTTCGCGGGAAATTTCTTCGAGTTGCTCTAGAATCCACTCTGTATTGTTCGGGGTTTGACCTGTAGAGATGCTTCCCAGCGCACGAATGGCTGACAGTCGCAAGGGCTGAGCAACGCCGGGAGTCGTGTATTCTAGAATCACTTCCAGCGCTACAGGTGAAGACTTCATTTGGCTCAAACCTGCGATCGCACCACTACGAACCACCTCATTCCACCCAGCCTTTTCTCTCAGAAGGTGGGTCAGCAACCGGAGAACCTCATCTTCCTTATCTTTCAGGTTAGCGGATACCATTCCCCCAAGTGCTCTAGCCGCTGCCGCTTCGACGTAGTAGCTCGCATCACCGTTTTCTACTACCTGTTTCAACGCATTGAAACTCTCCACCGTCTTCGTTTTGCTCAACGCTTCCACTACCGAACGACGGACGCGGGCGTCTTTATCCTGCAATCCCGCAATTAACGCTTCCGACGCCTGATCGAGTGTCACCTGTGCCAGTTGCTTAGCCACTTCTGCCCGAACGCCCCAGAATGGGTCGCTCGTTAGGGCATCCGATAGAGCCTTCACTACCTCTAAGCCACCTTTTTTCGCAAGCGCCTTTGCCGCGTAGATGCGAGAGATGGGGTCGGGATCGAGTTGCAGTTGGGCTTTCAGTTCTGGTGTAGGGTACTCTAGGGAGACTGTTTTCAGGTAGTTGTTGCCGCGATCGAAGCTGATGAACTGCGGTTTCTGTTCCAAGGGAAAGTAAAAGCTCTGTTCTCGTTCGTGAACCCTAACGGTAAACGTTTTTAACTCAGGGGCTTTACCCTCGGAGTCCGCAAACCCAAATGCGATCGGGATTTTTAGGTCGAATAATTCGCTATTGCTACCGTTTTTACTGTCTTTGGCTTGAGTTTGCGTAACCGTTACTTTTGCCAACTGACTGTCGTTATCCCAGGAATAGGCGACTTTGTAATCGGGATGGCCGCCTCGGAAAACGTATTGGTCGAAGAGGAATAGCAAATTGCGACCCGTCGCTTTTTCGATCGCTCGGAGTAGGTCAACGGTTTCTACGGTGTTGTGAGCATTCTCTCGAACAAAGGTGTG